>JACPXS010000076.1 GCA_016196415.1 Candidatus Omnitrophota bacterium | reverse complement strand
TGGAAGTCCGTCTTCCGCCACGATTTCGCCGATACCCCCCGCACGCGTCTGCAGCGGATCTTCGGCAATGTCTTCCTCCATCTCCATCCCGTCCGCGTCCCCAAAGATGCCATTCGCGTCACGTACACGTGGGGGCTCGGAGGGCTGTCCTTTTACCTGTTCCTGGTGCTGACGGTTACCGGCATCCTGCTCATGTTCTACTACCGGCCGGCAAGCTCCCTCGCCTATCAGGACGTCAAAGACCTGACCTTTGCGGTGACGCTGGGCGCGTTGCTGCGCAATATGCATCGCTGGGCGGCGCACCTCATGGTGATCGTGGTCATCCTGCATATGGTCCGGGTGTTCCTGACCGGCGCGTACAAACCGCCGCGGGAGTATAACTGGGTCGTCGGCGTGATCCTCTTGGTGATGACGCTGTTCCTCAGCTACACCGGCTATCTCCTTCCCTGGGATCAGCTCGCGCTGTGGGCGGTGACGGTTGGGGCGCAGATGGCGGCGAACTCTCCGATGCTGGGCAATGAAGGGCCGTTCCGGCTACCCTTCATCACGACGGCCAACGACGCGCGGTTTGGGCTCATCGGCGGCACGGTTATCGGCGATGCGACGTTGATTCGCTTCTACGTCCTGCATTGCATTGCGGTGCCGTTTCTCTTTTGTCTTTTCCTCTGCGTCCATCTCTGGCGGGTGCGCAAAGACAGCTTTTCCAAGCAGACCGGCGAGAAAGTGGATGTCTGGCCGCATCTGGTTTCCCGCGAGTTCCTCGCCGCGCTCTTGGTGAGCGTCATCCTGTTTGTCTGGTCGCTCCTGCTCAACGCTCCGCTTGAGGCGCAAGCCAATCTCAACGTGACCCCCAACCCGTCCAAGGCGCCTTGGTATTTCCTGGGTCTGCAGGAGCTGCTGGTCTACTTCGATCCCTGGATCGCGGGGGTGATCTTGCCGACTCTCATCGTGGTGGGGCTCATGGCGATCCCCTACGTTGACATCAACCCCAAGGGGGTCGGGTCCTGGACGAAGATGCGATGGAAGCGACTCGGTCCGTTTCCCGTGTGGTACCCCGAGGAGCGGCCGTTTGCCGTTTCGGTGTTCCTCTTGGGCACGGTGATGTGGTTTGTCCTGATTGCCATTGGCACTTACTGCCGGGGACCCAACTGGGAATGGTACTGGCCCTGGGAGGCCTGGAGCCATCGACGGATCGCCAAACTCACGCTGAAAAACATTCCAAATCTGTGGGGGGGCCTTCTCCTCGTGAGCTATTTCCTCCTCGGCTCTCCGATTCCGCAGAAGGTGAAAGCGGCCCTAGCAGCGAAGGGAGGGCCGAAAGCACCCGAGCGGGTCTCCGCGATATTCCACATGGGGCTGGGACTGTTGTTATCCACCGCGCTCGTGGTCCCGCTCCTGACGGCTCCGGATGCGGATTTCCCATCCCGCAGCCGCTACCCGATGCTGTTTGAAGCGTTGGGGCGTTCGCTCAACGCTCCGGCGGTCTCGGCGATGTATCGGCTCGTGCAACAGGCCGGTCCGGCTGTCGGCTATTCGATCATTGCCGTGCTGGTCGGCCTGGTTGGGATTGCGTTCGGCTCGTGCGGCATCCAGTTTGCCAGGTTCAAAGATCGTTTATACGAAGCGCTGGGGCCGGTCAAATACGCCATCGTGATGAGCCTCGTTCTCCTGATGATGGGCGTGTTGGGCAAGATCGTGTTACGGCTGCTCTTTGGCGTGAAGTATCTGCTGCATTTCCCGATGGTCAACTTCAATATCTAAGGCCATGAGACGCCTCGTCTTTGTCATCCTGAGCGGGTTGCTGGCGCTCCTGTTGTTCGTGGCCTTGGGCCAAGATATGAACCGGGACTGGACCCGCTACCAGCGAAGGTTTTTGAAGACGCTGGCCAACAACGAACGGCAGGGAGTCACGGGGGGCATTCAGCAGATCATCGTGTCAGACCTCAAACGAGTGGATCGCTGCACCACCTGCCATCTGGCCATCGAGAAACCGCAGTTGGCTCTTGCGGAAGAGCCCTTCAAAGCCCATCCGGGTCGGTACTTGGCGTGGCATCCGGTCGAGAAATTCGGCTGCACCGTCTGCCACGGCGGGCAAGGCTTGGCCACCGAAACGGCGGCGGCCCACGGCGATGTCCCGCACTGGGAAGAGCCGCTCCTTCGAGGACCGCTCGTCCAAGCCTCCTGCGCCCAGTGCCACGGGAACCTGCAGCCGATTGCCGACTACGCCCCCGTGTTGCTGAAAGGACGCGCGCTCTTCAAGGCCAAAGGTTGCTACGGCTGTCACGCGGTGAAGGAGTTCGGCCAAGCGGTCTCCCAGGATCTCACGGAAGTGGGATCGAAATCCTACCAGCTCATCGAAGCCGATTTTGAAATGATGGATCCCCCCCACGATCGGATCCGCTGGTTCATGCGCAAGCTCAGCAATCCGCGCGCGCTCAACCCCGGCGTGCGTCCGGAGCATCTGCCCCCTGATGAAGAGGAGGTGTTCCCGAGCGCCATGCCGAATTTCGGCCTGAAGGATGACGAGGTCCTGGCGCTCGCCGTGTACCTGTTGAGCCTGACCGAATCGGATCCTCCCGCGTCGTACGTCAGACCGGCCCGGCCTGAGCCTGACCGGATCTATGCGTCGGCGATAGAGCGGGGCCAAGCGGTGTTTGAGCAATACGGCTGCGCGGCCTGTCACGGGATCGGCGGGGTCGGAGGCAGGAGGAACTGGAACGCAGGACTCGGGGAGGAGGTGCCGCCGCTGGTGTACGTCAAGGCCTACTACGGCAACGAGGAGCAAAGCCTGAAAGAGCTGATTCGAAACGGCCGGCAGCCGGTCCCTCGGGCCGATGCCCATCGTCCCAACCCCTCGCTCTACATGCCCGCGTGGAAGGATCGGATTTCCGAAGAGGACCTGGATGCCCTGGTCGCCTACCTCTTCTCGCTCGCAGATCGACTCCCACAACCGAATCCCCAAGCGTCGTCGCCGCGGCAGCCGGGAGGATCGGCATCAGCCAAAGCGATCCATCCCGAGTAGAACTAAGAGCAGCGATCAACAAGACCTTGGCTGCTCTGGGTGCCGGGTAGAGGGGCACGGGGGCAGGGGATCGAGCGACGGAGCGATGTCTTCACCCGCCAGCCTTCCCCCTTCACCGAGAGCGCCCCGCAGTCATGTTGATAGGCACTCTAAGGAGCCTATCCCAACATCTCGGTCGGCCAGGAGTGCGTTATAATAGGAAGCGCATATGAACTGTCGTGATTCGAGGAGCAACGATGGCTGAGCGTGTAGTGGTGGCCATGAGCGGGGGTGTTGATAGCTCCGTGGCAGCCGCGTTGCTCGCTGAGCAAGGCCATGAGGTTGTTGGGGTGACGCTGCAGTTGTGGGGCAAGGACGTCTGCGTCTCGAGCGGAACGCGGCTGTGCTGCTCCGTCCGCGATACGCTAGACGCCAAGGCCGTCGCCAAGCGACTCGGCATCCGCCATGAGTCGTTGGACTTGGCCGCGATCTTCCAGGAGCGCGTCATCAACTACTTTGTCGACAGCTACCGTCAGGGCTTGACCCCCAACCCCTGCATCGCCTGTAACGACCATATCAAATTTGGCGCGCTCCTTGGCCACGCCAAGGCTCTTGAGGCTTCTTCGATGGCCACAGGACATTACGCGCGCCTCCGCTATGACGCCCGGAATGGGCGTTACATCCTTGAACGAGCCGTCGCCATCGACAAAGACCAGTCGTACGTGTTGTTTAACCTCACGCAGGAGCAGCTTGCCAGGGCTCGGTTTCCGATCGGCGAGTTGAGCAAAACGGCTGTGCGGGACCTTGCGCGGGCATTCGGCTTGGCAACGGCGGAGAAGCCGGAGAGCCAAGATCTTTGTTTCGTGCGTGACCGAAATAAGAACGGGTTTCTCCGGAAAGCACTCCAGGTAAGCGATGAGCCAGGGCCGATTACCGACACCGATGGCCGACGGCTCGGCACGCATCAGGGGCTCCTGGGCTATACGATCGGGCAGCGGGAGGGGGTAGGCATCGCGGCGGGGACGCCGCTGTACGTCGTCGGCATGGACCGCCCGAATAACCGGCTTGTCGTCGGCCCTCGCCAGGCGCTGTTGCGACCGACCCTGATTGCCGAGCGGGTGAATTGGGTGTCGGTTCCGCCTCCGATGGCCGCAATCCGGGCTGTCGTGAAAATCCGATCGCGCCATGACGGCGCCTCGGCCCGCATCACCGCGGCGGGTGAGGGGAGCGTGTCTGTGGAATTTGACGAGCCGCAATCAGCGGTGACGCCTGGCCAGGCCGTTGTGTTTTACGATGGCGACATCGTGCTGGGGGGCGGATGGATTGCGGGGGGTGAGGCGTGATGAACGGCGGCGAGCGGGGATCCGATTCGGTTCAGGAGAAGCTCAGAGAGGTCACGAAGATCCTTCTTGGCTTGAAACGGGCGATCGTCGCATTCTCAGGGGGGGTTGATTCCACGCTCTTGGCGAAACTGGCGCTCGACGCGCTGGGCGATGACGGCGTGCTCGCCGTCACGGCCGACTCGCCCTCGTTGGCTCGGGAGGATCTCATCGAAACCCGCCGGCTTGCGCGCCACCTTCAGCTTGCGCACCTGGTCGTTCAGACAAACGAACTTGAAGACCCCGCCTATCGGGCAAATACCAGCGCGCGATGTTATGCGTGCAAGCGCGAGCTCTTCGCAACGCTCTGGTCGCTTGCGCAAGCACGGCACTACGCGGTCGTGCTCTACGGAGCCATCGGGGATGATCAGCTGACTGAGCGGCCCGGCCAGCGAGCCGCGCTTGCCTTTGGGGTGCAAGCACCCCTGCAAGAAGCCGGGCTTGAAAAATGGGAGGTCCGAGCAATCGCGCGGCAGTTGGGGTTACCCAACTGGGATCGGCCGCAAAACGCCTGCCTGGCGTCTCGGATTCCGCACGGCACGGCGGTGACGGAAGAGCGGCTCAAGCAGATCGAGGAAGCGGAGGCGGTGCTGCGCGCCCAGGGGTTTCGACAGATTCGCGTACGACACATGGGGCGGCATGCCCGCATCGAGGTGGGATCGGACGAAGTCGCTCGCATCCTCGAGTCCGCGCTGGCGAGTGCCATCGCGAGACAGTTTGCCGCATTGGGGTTTGACACCGTTGGGGTGGACCGCGCCGGGTATCGTTCTGGAGGGGCGGACGCGGCAGCCGAAGACGATGTGCCCCTGACGGCGATTGCGCATGACGAACGGAACAACTATGAGTCGAGAGTCTCATCGGCGGTGTAGCTCAGTTGGTTAGAGCAGGGGAATCATAATCCCAAGGTCGGGGGTTCGAATCCCTCCGCCGCCACTCCTATGATGCGATCCCTCCACCGGGGTCTGTGGTGAGCCATCCATCAACAGAACCTTGTCGAACCACTAGGTGGCGGCGTGCTCTCCCAAAAGCCGAGCCACCGTCTCCAGGATGTCGGTGAACTCAACCGGCTTTGTCAAGTAGGCGTCGGCGCCGTACGCAAATCCCCGCAGTTGGTCAACAGGCTGGTCCATCCCCGTCACCATCCTGATCATGACACCGCAACAGTGCAGAGCGACGCAGCACCGCAAAAGGCGTCCATGCCTCGTTGACGACGTCACGTGTTCCCGTTGGCAGGTTGGCGCGTTTGCGCGTTGAACGCGCTCACGCGCAAACCCAGCGGACGGGCAAGCATTGTGCGCGACCGGGAAATCGCGTATGATGTGCTTCGAGGAGTCTCCATGAAACGAACGGTCGAATTGAAGCATGTGCAGGCCAAGCCCCAGGTGCAGCGGTTAATCGACGAGCTCATTGATCGACTGGAAGAGAAGTTGCAGCACTTTCCCCCCGATGCGGTTTCCCTGCACGCGGTATTTGAAGAAAACGGGAGCCGATCGCTGTACCGGGCCTCCGTCACCTGCCACGTCCCTGGACATACCGTGGCCGCCCATGAGGAACGACGAGAGCCGGGGATGGCGATCCGGAAAACCTTCATGGAGCTCGAACGGCAGCTTGAGAAGCAGAAAGCGGTCCTGCGTCGGGAACACTTGCGCAGGCGCTCAACGCGTGTGGCTCGAAGCGGACGCAGCGGACCAAGAGCCGCAGGCGCTGAGGCGAGAGGCCCCCTTGAGCCCTTTTGACGGATCGCGCCCGATGGGGAATGTCCTGACACGGCCAGATGCCAGAGCCTGGCTGCTCCCGTGGCTTGCGCTCAGCGTGGCCTGTGTCATCCCTCACGCGGACGCGCAAGAGCAGCCCCGGTCGGCTGCCCCAAGTCCTCGCGCCGAGGAATTGCTGAAGTCGCTCGAATCCGAAGATCCCTACCAACGACAACTGGCGTTCCTCCGACTCGAGGCGCTGCGCGAGCCGAGCACCGTCGGTCTTCTTGAACCGTACTTGCGCAGCGGTGATCCGGACATGAGGGCCTACAGCGTGCGGGCGATCGCCGCCATTGAAGGGGCCCCCGCCGTCCCAACGCTCCTCCAGACGCTTGCATCCGATCGGCATCCAACCGTCCGGCGCGCTGCGCTGCTGGCGCTTGAGCCGCTCCAACAGCGCAACCCCGAGATGCTGCCGGCATTGATCAAGGCGCTTCGAGACCGATCGCCCGAGGTCCGGATGACCGCCTTGGATGTCGTCAGCCGGATTCATGACCCGAGAGCCAGGACGGCGGTCCTGCTGCGGAACACGCGAGAGCGAGACCGCGATGTGCGACGGGTCGTCACCCTTGCGATGAGGCGGATTGAGCACCACGAATGACTGGGCTGTCTCGCCAGGTCCAGCAGACGATCGTCGCCAACCGGTTGCTTCCTCCAGGCGCGCGGATTGTCGTGGCCGTTTCAGGGGGAGTGGATTCGGTTGCGCTGCTGCAGGTGTTGATCGTCCTCCAGCCCTCCTGGAACTTTGAGTTGTTCATCGCCCATCTCGACCACGGGTTACGCCGGGAATCCGTTCAGGATGCCGCGTTTGTCGGGGAGTTGGGGGCGCGGTGGCATCTTCCGGTCACGATCGAGCGGCGGGATGTCGCCGCGATCTGCGCCCGCGAGGGTTGGTCGCTTGAGGATGGAGCCAGACGGATCCGGTACGGCGTGTTGCGCGAGGTCGCGCAATGCCACAGCGCAACCCACGTCGCGCTCGCGCACACGGCGGATGACCAGGCTGAAACCGTCCTCATGCGGTTGCTCAGAGGCACCGGGCTGATGGGATTGACAGCCATACCGATCACTCGGACGCTGGATGAAGAGCCCGCCCAAGCCAAGCGGAGCGCTCAGGCAGGTGTCTGGCTGGTGCGTCCGCTCCTTGAGACGTGGCGTCAGGATGTCCTGGCCCATGTAGAGCGCGCGCATCTCTCCTATCGCGAAGATATCACAAACGCCGACCCGCGATTTCTGCGCAATCGGATCCGCCATGAGCTGCTCCCGCTTCTTGAGCGCAACTACAATCCCAATATTAAGAGCGCCCTGGTCCAACTCGCGGAACAGAGCCGATGGGATTACGCCTACCTCCAGGCGGCGGCTGGAAAGCAGTGGAAACGGATCACGAAAACACGGTCCCCATCCCGTGCGAAGTTCGCCAGCTCGCAAAACGGACACGGCGCCGGAAGCGAAGGAACGGATCGGGGCGTGAGGGAAATTGCCATCTCGATTGCGATGCTGTTGCGCCAACCGAAGGCCCTCCAGCGCCAGCTGGTGCGGCAGGCAATCCGGCAGGTGCGGGGCACGATAGGCCGGTGGGAGTTCCGGCACTGGGAGGTGGCCGAGCAGCTCTTCGTGGGGCGCCCCTCAGGCACCCGAGTTGACCTACCAGGCGGCATCCAGTTATTCCGGGATCGCGATCACGTCATCTGCCGAGCGACCGAACGACGTCCTTCCGTATGACGTTGGCTCGGAGTTCAGAGTTCGGGGTTGTGGGCTAAACTGCCTGCAGCCGATGACGGCGAGCGTCCGGCGCGGCGAGGACAGGTGGGGTGGCGCCTGCCTGCGCCGAGGCTTCGGCAGGCAGGCAGCGGGCCTCCGCCTGCGGCGTACGGCACTCCTGTAGCGTCCACCATCAGGGTGGACGCGAAATGCCGGACGCGCTGGCGGCCGGCCGTCGCCGACCCGCTTCGCGGGTCCCCCAGCTCGGTCGCAGGCCCTGCCAAATGAGGACAGTACCTCCAGGAGCTTTTGCTTGCGTCTTCCTGACGATCCGCGGTATACTAATCAACTATGCATGCCTCACGTGAATCGTGAGGAAAAGCGCGACGTCTTCTAACGGGACGCCATGCTGACTTTGTAAAGGAGCTTCTCGAGAATGAGCACGTTACGACCGGTGCCGCCGCCACGTGCGCGCTGGCCCATCATTTTGCTGCTTAGCATCGGGACGATTCTGCTGATGCGGTTGCTGTCCTACTACGCCGGCCAATTCCATCGCCAGATCACCTACAGCGAATTCTATCGGATGCTGGAGGAGAACTCCACCACGCACGAGATCACGGAGGCGCGGTTGGTGGATGGTCGGGTGGACGGCCGGCTCAAAAATGGCACCGGCTTTTCCGTCTTTATCCTGCCGCAGGACGACGAGGTGCTCAAGCTCTTGCGCGAGCACGTTCCCAGCTTCGACATCCAGGCCGCGCAGGGTGGATTTCTAGGCATTCTCATGGCCCTCTCGCCGTGGATCATTTTCTTGGGGATCATGTGGTTCGTCATGCGCTCAGCTCAAGGGGGGGGTCGCCTGCTCAGTT
>JACPXS010000075.1 GCA_016196415.1 Candidatus Omnitrophota bacterium | reverse complement strand
TGGTTCAAGGAGTACGGCCTTCACGCCTGGGACCTGGCCAAGCGACTGATTGATTATGGCTTCCATCCGCCTACCGTAAATTTTCCTTTAATTGTGGAAGAGGCCTTGATGATCGAGCCGACGGAAACCGAATCCAAAGAGACGCTCGATCAATTCATCGAGGCCCTCAACGCGATTGCGCACGAGGCGAAGCACACCCCGGATCTCGTTCGCCGGGCGCCTCAGCGCCTGGCCGTTGAGCGCCTCGATGAGGTCAAGGCGGCGCGCGAACCGAACCTGCGCTGGACCGTTCAAGACACCCTCGCTTGTACAAGCAGCCCCAGAGCGCACCTTCCGGCAGGAGAGAACCACGACGTCCATGATCGCTCCTGACATCGCAGTAACGCGTGAGCATCCGGCCTCCGGTCTGCCGCCCGCTCTGGGGGCACCGGTTGAACGGTGGCGCGTGATCGTCGGCTGCCAGGGGGCCGCGACAGCGCAAATGGCGTTCGATCACGCGCTCGCCATGGGCGATGAACGCGTGCAGATCGCACGCCTGTTTTGGTGGGACCAGCCGGCGATCTCCTGGGGATGGAAGCAATCGGCTCCGCCGTGGTTCAGGTCTGAGCCCCGCCGTCTTGAGCTCGTTGAGGGTGTGGAGCGCCCGAGCGGAGGAGGCGTCGCCTTTCATGGCAGCGATGTGTCCATTTCGGTGGTGTTGCCGCGAACGATCGGCATGCCGCTTGCACATCTCATGCGCGCGGTATGCGAGAGCGCCGTGAGGCTCTGTGCCTGCTACGGTATCGACGCCACTTCGCTGCAGGACGTCGCCGGTGCTTGGCGGATTCAGTGCTGCTTAGCCGAGCCCAGCCCGTATGCCGTGATGATCGGCGCGCGGAAGCTCGCCGGATTCGCGCTGCGTCGATACCCGCAGTCCTGGTTGATTCAAGGCTCGCTGCTGGCCCGCCCATTGCCGCGCGCGGTGGAAGCGCTGATGCCCCCGGAGCTTGCGATGCGGCTGGACGCTTGCGCGATCAGCCTGACGGAAGCCGCCGGAATCCAGGTGAGCGAACAGGAGTTGGCCGCGCGATGGGCCGCGACCTGGGCTTCGTGGTGGGAGGATGCCGTGCAGAGCCGAATGGGTGCGACGAACTGATGCGGTGCGATACCTGCAAGGGAGAGAGCCCCCTCGTGCTCCGCGTGGTCGTTGCAAAGGGCTACAACCGGAGCCTGGCGCGCCCGCTCTTCAACTGTCCGAGCTGCTTTGAGAAAAAAGAAGAAGCAAAACAGCGCTCAGGGCTCAGGACTCGGGGTTTGGGGCAGTTGCCCACAGCCCCCAGCCCAGAACCTTCAGCCAAGAGGAGGTCGGCGGTGTCATGATGACGACAGTCGTTGGCAATTACCCCAAAGTGGCGGAAGGCGCCTATACGACCAAGCTGATCGGCGCCATCACGAAGTGGCAGCGAAAGGAATCCACGGACGCGGAGCTGGAAGCGGCATATCAAGGGATCACCAAGGCCGTGATCCAGGAGCAAGAGCGGGCGGGGCTTGACCTGGTGAGCGATGGGCAGATCCGGTGGGAAGATCTGGTGACGCCCATCGCGCGCCGGCTCGACGGGTTTGAGATCAACGGGCTTTCTCGCTGGTTCAACAACAACGTCTACTACCGAAGGCCGATTCTGCACAAAGCTCCGGTTCGCCGCGGGCCGATCGTGGTGGAGGAGTACCGCTTTGCCGCTCGCTGCACCGCCAAACCGGTGAAAGCGGTGCTGCCGGGCCCTTACACCTTTGCCATCCTCAGCGAGGATCATTATTACAAGAGGCTCAGGCCGCTGGTGCTGAGGCTGGCTGAGATCCTCAACGAGGAAGCCAGGGCCTTAGCGCAGGCGGGTGCCCCGCTCATCCAGTTCGATGAACCGGCGATTGGGTTCAAGTTCCCCGGTTCGTCGAAACGCTCGGCAGGAATGGCCGACATCGCGTTGGCCGTCGAGGCGCTGGGGATCGCCGCCAAGGGCGTGAAGGCCAAGACGGCGGTGTACACCTATTTCGGATCGCTGAACGGTTCGCTTGAACCGTTGATGCGCTCCGCGGTGGATCTGATTGGCGTGGACGTGGTGTCCGACCCGAAGACGCTCTCGGCCCTTCAGCGGGTGAAGATCACCAAGGAGCTTGCCATCGGGTGTCTCGACGCGCGCAATACCAAACTGGAGTCCATCGGCGAGCTGCACGCGCTGTTTCACGTCATCAGGAAACGGGTGCCCCTGGACCGGCTCTCCGTCAACCCGAATTGCGGGCTGGAGTTTTTGCCGCATAGCCAGGCGCTCGCAAAAGTGCGACGGTTGGTCGATGCCGTGCGCACCTACAAGACCTAAGGAGGAGCGGATGTTGTTGACGACCTCGGTTGGGAGTTTACCCAAGCCGGACTATCTCATGAACGCGCGCGCGCGCTCGCGCAAAGGCGAGATCGATGCGGCGGCGCTTCGCGCGCTTGAAGAGCGGGCGACCCGCGAGTGGATCGCCATCCAGGAGACGCTCGGCATCGACATCGTGGTGGATGGCGAGCAGTATCGGGGGGACATGGTCGCTTACTTTGCCGAGCACTTGGGCGGGTTCAAGAGGAGCGAGTTGGTGCGTTCCTACGGCAACCGGTACTACCGCAAGCCGATCATCGTCGGCAGGATCGCGCGGCCAACGCCGATCACGGTGGCCTGGTGGCAATTCGCGCAGCGGCTGACGAGCCGGCCCGTCAAGGGGATGCTCACCGGGCCGTACACGATCATGGACTGGTCATTCAATGAGCACTACCCCTCCCGTCGGGCCGCCACGCTGGCCATTGCCAAGGTCATTCGGGAGGAGGCCAAGGATCTTGAGCGGGCGGGCGCGCAATACATCCAGGTGGATGAGCCCGCCATTTCGACGCGCCCGGAGGAAATGGAGCTCGCGATCGAAGCGCTCGGGATGGTGACGCGCGGGCTGCGAGCGAAGACCATCACCCATATCTGTTACGGTGACTTCCACGCCATTGGACCGAAGCTGCATCGGCTTCCCGTGGATCAGATCGACTTGGAATTCGCCAACCGCGACTTCGAGTTGCTGGACTTCTTCAGAGGCAAGCGGTTTCCGAAAGAGATCGGCCTTGGGGTGGTGGATGTGCATGATCACCGGACTGAATCGAAAGACGAAGTCGTGGAGCATTTGCGGCAGGCGCTGAAGGTGTTCAAGCCTGAGCAGATCTATGTCGATCCCGACTGCGGATTGAAGACGAGAAGCCCGCAAGAAGCGACCGAGAAGCTGCGAGTGGTTGTGGACGCGACACGGCAAGTTCGCGACGAGCTGCTGAATGGATCAAGGGCGCGAGCGGGGCGCTCCCCTCGCGCTCGGGCCGGCACTGCCTCGTAATGGGAACCGTCACGCTTGCTGGGCTGCACCAACGCAAGCAACACGGCGGCAAGATCACCATGTTGACCGCCTATGACTATCCGATGGCCAAACTGGTTGACGAGGCCGGGGTGGACATCGTGTTGGTCGGCGATTCTCTCGGCATGGTCGTGCTGGGCTATGAGACGACCACGCCGGTGACAATGGAGGAGATGTTGCACCATGCCAGGGCGGCTCGCCGAGGGGTGTCGCGCGCCCTGCTGGTCGGCGATATGCCGTTTTTGTCGTTCCGCACCTCGCTGCGAGACTCGGTGAGTCACGCGGCGCGGTTTGTGCAAGAGGCCGGCTGCGACGCGGTCAAGGTCGAGTGGAAGCAGGGCATCGAGGATACCGCCAAGGCCATCATCGATGCCGGCATTCCGGTGATGGGCCACGTGGGACTCACCCCGCAAACCGCGGCGATTGAAGGGGGCTTTGGCATGCGCGGCAAAGACGCTGAGTCGGCCGCCCGCATCGTCGGCCAAGCGCTCGCCCTGCAGGAAGTGGGTTGCTTCGCCGTGGTTCTGGAGTGCATCCCGGACCTGCTTGCGCAGGAGCTCACGCGGCGGTTGCGGATTCCGACCCTGGGCATTGGATCGGGTCCCTTCTGCGACGGGCAGGTCCTGGTGACGCACGATCTCGTGGGGTTCTTTGAGCGCTTCACCCCGAAGTTCGTGAAACGATACGCCGACGTGGCAAGCACGATCCGACAAGCCGCTCAGGCGTACATCCACGACGTGCACGCAGGACAATTTCCCGGCGCGGCTCAGACGGTGACGATGAATCCTGAAGAGTTCGCAAAGCTCAAGCAGGAGCTTGGCTCCCCGGACTAAACGAGATGGCTGCGTCTCTGCGCCGGATCTGTCCCGCCTCTGCCTGATGAGACCTAAGGCGTACTACCCGATTTTTGCGGACCTGAGCGACCGGCCATGCGTCGTCATCGGCGGGGGGCGCGTGGCGCAGCGGAAGGCGACGACGTTGCTCAGCTACGGCGCTCGCATCACGGTCATCAGCCCGATGCTGACGAAACGATTGGCGGCCTGTGCCAGGCAGGGCAAGATCCGCCATCTGACGCGGCGGTTCCGCTCAGGGGATTTGCGCGGGGCATGGCTGGTCTACGCGGCCACGGGCGATGAACAGATCAACGTGCGCGTCTCGCGCGCCGCGCGCAGACTTCGAATTTTCGCGAACGTGGTGGACCAAACGCCCCTGTGCTCATTCATCGCGCCGGCCATCTTCCGGCGAGGTCCGCTGACTATCGCCGTGAGCACCGCCGGCGCCAGCCCCTCGCTGGCCAAGCGGATGCGCCGGGAGCTTGCGCGCACCATCGGCGTCGACTACGTCCCGATGCTTCGGCTCTTGAGGAGTCTCCGTGGAGTGGCCAAGCGGAAGCTTCCGAGCTACGCCGATCGAAAACGCTACTTTGACCGCTTGGTGAGCGGCCGCACCTTTGCCCTCGTGCGGGCAGGGAAACGCCGACAGGCGCGCGCCCAAGCGCTCTCACTGTTGAGCCGGCAGACGAGGGCCGACGGACACTGACCATGCTAGCCGTTCATATCATCTGCTCGTTGTTGAGCTACCTCGCGTTTCTGGTCGCGTCGCTCTCCGGGATCCTCTTCCTCATCCAGGAACGGCAACTGAAGCGAAAGACGATCGGCCTGCTCTTTCATCGGCTCCCTTCGTTAGGTGTGTTGGATCGGCTCAACTTTTGGGCCATCGGGATGGGGTTTGTCTTCCTGAGCATTGGAACGCTGTGCGGGTTCCTCGGGGAGGAGCGGCTCTTAGGCCATTGGTGGAGCGGTGACCCGAAAGAATACCTGACCGTGGCCCTCTGGGGCGCCTATCTGGCGTTGTGGCTGCTGCGGTTTCGGGCAACGGTGAGAGGGCGACGCATCGCGCTGCTGTCGATCGTCGGGTTCAGCCTGGTGCTGTTGACGCTGCTGGGAGCCAGTTGGTTTCTGTCCTCGGGGCATCCCCACTTTTCGTAGTCCTCGATG
Source organism: Candidatus Omnitrophota bacterium (assembly GCA_016196415.1). The sequence continues at coordinate 61 of JACPXS010000075.1, read as the reverse complement.
CACATTGTCTTGGTTGGACTCAACCACCGCTCGGCGCCGATTGAGTTGAGGGAGCGGTTGG
>JACPXS010000074.1 GCA_016196415.1 Candidatus Omnitrophota bacterium | reverse complement strand
GCCCGTGTGGCGTAATCAGCCGAGTCGTTCATGGTTTTCGACCCACTCCTCAAGACGGATTTTGCTGAAGCGCCACTGGTTGCCGACCTTGAAGGCGGGCAGTTTGCCTTCCCTGGCGAGGCGGGTCACGGTGAAGGGATGAAGCTTCAGGACCCTGGCCACTTCGTTTGGGGTAAGCGTTTCGAACATTTTCATGCTGGGGAGCCTCCGGCGTGAACTCACAGATTATAACAGAACTAACATCTGACGCGGAAACGAAAAGGGGCCTCGTCCAGAGGCCCCTTTTCATCGGACTGCCGACCCACCGCCAAGGTAAGGACACCTTGAATGGTGCAGTGGGTCGACTTAATTGGCTCCCCGGGCAGGACTCGAACCTGCGACATGGTGATTAACAGTCACCCGCTCTACCAACTGAGCTACCGGGGAATAAATCGAGTGAGCAAGTCTCGCCCGTGTCCGGACTTCAAAAAACGCTCTCGGCGTTGGGCGGATTGTCGATCTGAGAGCTGTTCTGTATGCACAAGCTTAAAGGGGCCGTTTTGCTTGGTCCATTAAGTGGAACCACTTTGATGTTGTCGTCGTCTCTCCTCAATCGGCTTACCTGTCAGACCGATATACCGCCTGCCAGTCTTTAGGCTCAGCACTACATATACCGCAGACATCCCATACTGGTCATCCGTTCTCCCCCCGCCACACTGCGTGGCTGGCCCGCCACGTTCTGTGGCGGAAACTGAGCTACCGGGGAATGGATGGTATTGTACCGTAGGGGGAATGAAGCGGGTAGTGTAAAATAGCCGCATGACTTCACGGTTGACGGCGTCGGAGGCATCCTGCACAATACCGTTTAGCGGTCATGAGAACCGGTGTCAGACATCCCTTCATGGGGCGGGTCCGATCGGCTGCCACCCGCCGCACAGCGGGAATGAGAAAACCGCTTCTCCTCCTCGAGCACATTCAGGCGGTCGATGACTGAACCGGTGTTGATGTGCTGGAGCGGCGGCAAGGACAGCGCGCTTGCGCTGCACGCGGTCCTGCAAGATCCCTCGCTCCATGTCGAGGCGCTGCTCACGACGGTGACGGATGGCTATGAGCGGATCAGCATGCACGGGGTCCGCTGTGCCTTGCTGGTCCAACAGGCTCAGGCCATCGGCCTTCCCTTGGAGCAAGTCCGGATTCCGATGCAGGCCTCCAACGCGCTCTATGAGGAGGCCATGGCGCGGTTGCTGCTGCGCTACCGCGAGCGCGGAGTTTCGCGCGTCGTCTTCGGGGATCTCTTCTTGGAAGACATCCGGAGCTACCGGGAGCGGCAGCTCGCCAAGCTGGGCATGCGCGGCATCTTCCCGCTCTGGTTGCGGGAGACGCAAGCGCTGGCCCAGACGTTTCTGGTATCGGGATTTAAAGCCATCCTGGTCTGCGTGGATCCCACGCAAATCGCTCCGTCGTTTGCCGGCCGGGAGTTTGACGAGCGGCTCCTTGCCGAGCTGCCTCCGCGCGCCGATCCGTGCGGGGAGCACGGCGAGTTCCACACGTTTGTGTACGATGGTCCGCTCTTTCGCCATCCGGTGCGTGTCCTGAGGGGCGAGGTCGTTGAGCGGGACGGTTTTTGGTTCTGCGATCTCCTCGCGCCGGGCGATCCCACCACCGAGCCCGTCCCCGCCACCCCTCGCGAGGCGTGACCACGCAGGCGCGGCCAGCATCCCGCACGCCTTGTGGACGCCATCGATGGCCCCGTTTTCTCTTGACAACATCCAGCCAGTTTCGTATCATGTTCTGGTAGTGTTTGTTGAATCGCCGCTGACGAGGGCGGCGTTTTTCTTCTGACAGCACCCCCGCAATTCCCCGGCATCCGCGCACGGGATTTCCGTACCACGTCTCAGGGATCGGCGCCTGAGGGCTCACATGAGGCGGCCAGGGAGCAGCAAACGGGGTTCGGAGGAGCTTGAGGCCTGGATGGACACGATGGTCGTGCTCGACGCGGTCAACGAGGAAACCGCCGAACGCGCAACGGTTCGTGAGCGCACCGCGCTCAACCGGTGGCGACCCCGTTGGCTCAACGTTCCTCGCACCACGAGCCGGCTGACGGTGATCATCCCCGCCTACAACGAATCCGGCAGCCTCGCGGATACGATCCGCAGCCTCAGGACGCAAACGGTCCGCCCCGATGAGATCATCGTCGTGGATGACTGCTCCACCGATCGCACCGGCGAGGTGGCGCGCGCCTTGGGCGTGACCGTGATCCGCCCGCGGGCGAACACCGGCTCGAAGGCGGGGGCGCAGAACGTCGCCCTGAGCCGCGTCCAGACCGAGTTGACGATGGCGCTCGATGCCGACACCACGCTGGCGCCGGATGCGGTCGAGAAGCTCCTCGCCGCCTTCGACGATCCTCAGGCCGCCGCGGTCTGCGGCTCGGTGATCCCTCGATACGTGCGCACGGTCTGGGAGCGCGGGCGGTATATCGAGTATTTGTTCGCGTTCACGTTCTATAAGCCGATCCAGGACTACTATGAAAAGCCGCTGATCTCCTCGGGGTGCTTCTCGATGTACCGGACCACGGCGCTTCGGGCCAATGGCGGCTGGTCATCGCGCACGATGGCCGAGGACATGGATCTGACCTGGAGTTTCTACCAAGCGGGCTACCGGGTCCGGTTTGTGCCCGAGGCGGTGTGCTACCCGATCGAGCCGCACGATTTCCGGTTCATGCGCAGGCAGCTGCGACGCTGGTCGCACGGATTTGTGCAGAATGTCCGCCTGCACTGGCGGGGGCTCTTCCGAGTGCCGTACCTCCGCTCCGTGGTGGCGGTGGCGTTGTGGGATGCGCTGATGGCCTCCTTCGCCTATTTCCTGCTGGTCCCGCTGCTGGTCTGGCGCGTCAGCCCGCTGTTCCTCTTCTGCTATATCCTCGACACCCCCGCGGTGCTCGTGCCGGTCCTGACGAGCGCGGTGAAGCGCAACGAGGTGCGGCGGGCGCTGACGAGCATCCCGGCGTTTTGGGTGCTGCGCGTGGTCAACGGCTTCTTTTTCATCAAGGCCTGCTGGGTGGAGCTGATCCTGCGGCGTCCGCTGCACGTCTACGAGAAGGGTCACTGACCGCATGAATGTCGGGCTTCCGGGCACCGGGCTTGGCGGATTGTTCTATCTCTTGACGGCGCTCTTGATGCCGTTGCTTGAGCTGGCGCAGACCATCCGCGGACGAAGCAACGCCGGACGGTGGCGCCGGGTGGCGACCCAATGCGCGCTGGCGATCGGGATCCTCGCGGGATTAGGGGTGGCCGGCTTGGCGCTTGACTCGCTCTGCGCTTCCTCCATCGTCAGCCGCATCCACGTCTCCCAGTTCCACACCCATCAACCGGTCACTCGCCTCCTCGGCATGACCCCCACACTCCTGAGCCTCATCACCCTGAGTCTTCTGCTGGCTGTTGTGGAATTCCTCCACCTCATGCTTGGGTGGAGCCATCGCCGGTAGGGCGATCCCTCAAGGACAAGGCTCACCCGCGCGTGTCAGGCAACGCGGCAATGAGGCGAAATGCCACGGAGGTGTTCCATGCGACGGATGGCGTTCGGAGTGACCATCGTGCTGCTGAGTCTCCAGGCATCTCCCGTCGGTGCCGAGGAAGCTCGCAAGACGAGTGAACGGGTCCTCACCGGCGTGATCTCAGGGCTCCTGGGCCAGCCGCAGGATGCCACCTTCACCGCCCAGGAGCGCGATCGGTTAGTCTCGCTGCTGCAACGCGGGGAGTACGCGACCAGCCGGCAAGGGGAGACCGTTGACCTGATGGTGTTTGGGGTTCCGCTCACCAGCACAGCGCACGTCTACACCGCCACACCCATTCCTCCCAGCCGCACGGGATCCCGATCGGACCAGCCGTAAGGCGCCTGCGTGTGCGGGACCGAGTCCGAGATTTCCTGAGAGCCGGTTGTCTCATCGTCTCTTCTCATCGCTGGTGAGGGCTTCATCCGGCGGATGATTCCTGTGGTGATTCGCCCGTATGAGGTGCGCGATCGCGCGGCCATTCGCACCTTAGCGTGCGAGACGGCTGATCGCGGCGGACCGGTTGAGCGATTTTTCTTGGATCGCGAGATCTTCGCCGATCTGGCGACGCGCTACTATACCGACGACGAGCCTCGGGCCAGTTGGGTGGCGGACCATGCAGGGGCCGTAGTCGGGTATCTGACCGGTTGCCTGGAGAGCCGGCGGTACTGGAGGACGATGATGCAGCGTATCGTCCCGCAGACGGCGCTCCGGGCGCTTGCGCATCGCGCCGTGTGGTCGAGGAAGACCTGGCGGCTCGTTGTCTCATCGGTGGAGACGTGGCGGCGAGGGGGATTCCGCCGGCAGATCCCGCTGGATCGGTACCCGGCCCATCTCCATGTGAACGTGAAAGACGGGTTTCGAGGGCAGCGGATCGGGTTCCAATTGGTTGAGCAATTTCTGGCGCAGGTTCGTGCGGCGCAGGTCGGCGGGATTCATGTGGTGGTCCGCAGTGACAACCGCCCGGCCTGCGCGTTGTTTAAGCGGCTCGGCTTCACGGTCTGGCGGCGCTGTCCGATGATGTTTCCTGAAGGGGAGGCGTACCGGCTTCACGAGACGGTGATCTACGGTGTGACGCTCCGATGAAGCGCTGGCGTCCCCGTGCCTATCGCGCAGGGATCCTGGTGGCCGCGATGGCCCTTTGCGGGACGCTGGGGTGCCGTCCCCGCCAGCCTGCCGAGCGGCTCACCTGGCCGTCGGTCGAGTTGACGCCGCAGGATCGCATCCTCATCTTGGCTCCGCATCCCGACGATGAGGTGCTGGGCTGCGGAGGAGTCATCCAGCAGGCCGTCGCGATGCGGCTGCCGATCCGGATCGTCTTGCTCACGTACGGCGATAACAACCAATGGTCGTTCCTCGTCTATCGCCGCCACCCCGTCTTTATGCCCAAGGCGATCCAAGGCATGGGATTAGTTCGGCACGATGAAGCCCTGGAGGCCGCAAGCCTCCTCGGCGTGGACCCCAGCCACATCACGTTCTTGGGCTATCCGGATTTCGGCACGCTGCAGATTTGGAAGGCCCATTGGGGGACGCGCCCGCCGTTTCGGAGCATGCTGACCCGCGTGACGGCTGTTCCGTACGCCAACGCCCTTCGTCCCGGCGCGCCCTACAAAGGCGAGGAGATTCTGCGAGACCTGACGACGATCCTGCGCGAATTTCATCCGACGAAGATCTTTGTCTCGCACCCGAGCGACGCCATGCCGGACCACGGCGCGCTCTATCTCTTCACCCGCGTCGCCCTCTGGGATCTGGAGCGCGAGGAGCAGCCGGCGGCCCTTTATCCGTACCTCGTGCACTTCAAGCAATGGCCCAGCCAGCGGGGCTATCGCCCTCACGAGGCGCTTGAGCCGCCGCCGTCGCTGCGGGAGGACATCCCATGGCAGGCGTACCCGGTACGTCCTGAGGCGATGGAGCACAAGCGGCGCGCGCTTGAGGCGCATCGGAGCCAATACGCCTACAGCGCCAAGTACCTCTTGTCGTTTGTCAGGGCCAACGAGCTCTTCGGGGATTTCCGGACCGCGGAGCTCCGTCCCAGCGCCGCGACGGTGTCGTTTGAGCGGCAGCCCCCCGGCCTGTCGATTGAAGAGGCGCCTGAGGAGCTGACAGATCAGGAGCGCGCGGCGTTCGTAGGCGTGGAGACCCGCTCAGTCCAGCTCACCGACGATGCGCTGGTGCTCACCATTGCGTTGTCCCGTCCGCTGGCGAAAGCCGTGCAGGCCTCCGTGCTGCTCTTTGGGTACCGCAGCGACCGGCCCTTTGCGGAAATGCCCAAGCTGCGCCTCACGCTGGGCGCGCTGGAGGAGACGGTGTATGACCAGGACCTGCGGCTCACCGATGGCGGTGTGCAAGTGACTCGACACGCCAAAGAGCTCACGATGAGGGTTCCACTCAAAACCCTAGGGAATCCGCAACGCGTCCTGTTCGGGGCGCGCACCTACCTCGAGGAGGTGCCGCTCGATTGGGTCTCATGGCGCATCCTGGAGCTGTCGCCGCCACGGTGAGGCCAACCCTTCGACGCGGGGGGCCTTGCACGTACTTGTGTCGAATGACGCGCACTGTCATAATAGGACTTCGTGGCCAAAGACGCTGCGCGAACTCACAGGGGCCATTCGGGGTCATCGCATGCGCTGGAATCGACTCACCAAACCTCGTTTTATCTTAGCCTACCTCTTTACCGGCTGGTGTTTTCTGGTCGCGTCCACGTCGGAGCTCCAGATGCGCATCGGGATCCCCTTTCTGCTCCTGGGAGTGCTCGTCCGGCTGTGGGCCAACGGGTACGTCGGCCACGTCAAGGTGAATTGGACCCAGAAGTGGCGCAACGACCCCAAGGTAGGCCGGCTGGTGACGGGGGGTCCCTACGCGCATGTGCGCCATCCCCTCTACTTCGGGAGCTTCCTGCTCGCCATTGGGTTTTGTGTGATTGCCGGGAGCGTGCCATTTGCGCTCGCGGCGTTGGGGTGTTTCGTGGCGGTGTACCGGCGCAAACTCCTCCAAGAAGAACAGATCCTGCTTGAGGAGTGGGGCGACGCCTATGCCCGCTATCAACACGCTGTCCCGCGGTATGTGCCGAGCTGGCGCCGCTACCCGGAGGCTGAGGGGACGTGGAGCTGGGCGGGCATCTGGGCCAGCAAAGAGCCAAAAACGCTGGCGTGGGTGTGCGTGTTCGTGATCCTTTTCTATTTCCGCGAGGAACTGGTCCAGAACCGTGAGGGACTGACAGGGGGACACAGGTTCAAGCACGTGATCTTGCTGGCGATTGGCGGCGCGCTACTGCTGATTGACGGACTCTTTGAGATCGTGACTCGTCGGCGACGTCGCAACGCTAGGCCTTTGGTGAGCGCGGGACGTGAAGCGGCTCCATGACCCGATCGGCCCTTCGACGCGGGCCCCCGCTCCCTCGATGGGTTGTGAGCGTCGCCGCCTGTTGCGCCTCCGGTTGCGCCGCGCTCCATCCCACGCCGCCCGCCGCTGGGACATCGCCACACCTCCCCGCCTTCTCCCAGGTCGATGAGGGGCTCTACCGCGGCGGGCAACCCACCCCGGAGGGGTTCCGACAGTTGAGCCGCATGGGGATCAAGACGGTCATCTGTCTGCGGCAGTCCTCCAGGAGGATGGATGAGGAGCGCCGCGAGGTGGAAGGGCTTGGGATGCGATGGATCAATATCCCGATGTGGTATTGGTGGCGTCCAAGCGAAGCCCAGATCCGGCAGTTTCTTGACATCGCGACGGACCCCGCGCAGCGTCCGGTCTTCGTCCATTGCCGGCAGGGACGCAATCGGGCGGGGATCATGGCCGCGGTCTACCGGATCGCCTGCCAGGGGTGGGCCCCCCGGCGTGCCTACGCCGAAGGCTGCCGATTGGGGTTGGCGCCGTGGAATCCCCTGACGCGCTCCCTCCTCTTTCGGAAGACGGTCCCGCGCTCCTCCATGCGATCCCGCGATCAGGCGCTCGCGTTCTCGCTGTGACACGGGGTGACCGGCGCGGCATCAAGACCCTATCGGGTCATGCATCCCCCTTGAGGGCCGAGTGGCATTCGATGTGGTCCGGAACGCCCCCCACCCCGCAGGCAGCATGTCGTCACCCCACCCGATCCTCCTCTTGCTGACCGGCTTGGTCCTGGGCATGCGCCACGCCTTCGATCGCGACCATGTAGCGGCCGTGACCCACTTCATCTCGTTAGAGCCTGATCCGCTCAAAAGCGCCTGGTTTGGATTTCGCTGGGCGCTCGGCCATGCGGTGGCCGTGTTGTGCCTCGGGTCGCTGATTCTGATCCTGCACCTCACGTTCGATCCCGCATTTCAGCGCTACGCGGAGCTGGCAGTGGGAGTCACCCTCATTGCCCTCGGCCTCTGGCGGCTTGGCTTGCTGGTGCAGGAGCGTCGGCATACCCACCGGCATGCCCACCAGCACACGCAACACGTCCATGAACATTCGCATGAGCCTGGTCGGGAGCACGTCCATCGCTTTGCGCCCACCCTCGTCGGCCTGGTCCACGGGGCCTCAGGGACCGCCGAGCTGTTCGTGCTGATCCCGATCACCTTGATCAGCACGCGATGGCTTGCGTATGGCTACATCGGTCTCTTCAGTTTTGGCTGCGCGTTGGCGATGGGCGGCTACGGGTACGTGGTGGGCCGGTTCTATCGACGAGCGAGCCAGAGGGGCCAGCGCATCTACCGGAGGCTGGTCGTGTTGACCTCCGTCTGCGGGCTGGCGCTTGGAGTGGCGTGGATCCTCAAAAATATTTAGAGCAGCTATCAAAAAGACCTTGGCTGCTCTGGGTGCAGGGTGGAGGGTCAAGGGTGCAGGGGATCGAGCGACGGAGCGATACCTTCACCCTCCAGCCTTCACCCTTCACCGAGAGCGCCCCGCAGTCATTTTGATAGGCGCTCTAAATAGGCGGTCCCCAATCGCCGAAGAGAAAGGCCAGGTCATGCAGAAGATCGTGAGGAAACTGCTTCGAGCGGTGGCGAATTACGACCCGGCCTACTACGACATGCATGCCGACCCAAATGAGGCGCTCTTTGCCCGGTTGTATGTGGAGCGGATCACGCTGCACGCAGCGCGGCTCGGCCTCCGCCCGCCCTCAACGGTGTTGGAAGCCGGCTGCCAAGCAGGACGCCTGGTCATCCCGCTGGCGAAGCTGGGGTTTCAGGTGACGGGCATCGACACCTCGCGCTTCGCGCTACGGCGCGCCAAGGCCCACGCCAACGCGGCGGGCGTCGAAGCCCGGTTCGTGTCGGGAGACTTCATGGACGTCCTGCGCGTCCATCCCGGCTGGCGCTACGACATGGTCGTGTGCGCGGAAGTCCTATACCTCGCTCGGCACTACCGCACCATGCTGAAGGCGTTGGCCGGCGCGGTCAAACCCGGCGGCCTCTTGTGCGTTTCGCACCGCCCCAAGTGCTACTACGTGGTCGAAGCGCTGCGGCACGGCGACTTCGAAGCGGCGCAGCAAGTCCTGACGGCGCAGGAGGGCCAATTTGACGGGCCCTTTCCGGAAGCGGGGTACTACAATTGGCAGACGGAAGAGGAGCTCGTCGAGCTCTATCGGGCGCTTGGCTTCAGCGACATCACGATGTATCCTATTGACCGGTTGGCATGGCTGGCCGGCATCAGTCCGGCGCGCTTAAGCCGCGCCGAGCAAGAGCGGTGGCTCCAGTTGGAGCTAGCATGCGCAAGCGATGCACCCACGAGTGGTCGCTATGCGCTCGTCATCGCCGCAACAGGTTGAGAGGAACACGCATGAATCGGTGGTCGTACTACCTGCCCATTCTGGGCTACCATCGGGTCGGATCCTTCAAGGGCGACCATGTGCCGACCGTTTCCGCCGAGGCCTTTGAGCGCCAATTGACGTTCCTGGCGCGACGCCGCTATCGGGTGTTGTCGCTCCAGGAGCTGATCGAGGCGCTGGATCGCTGGCCGGCGGTTCCTCGGCGGAGCGTGGTCATCACGTTCGATGACGGCTACGAGGAAACGCATACGGTGGCCCGGCCGCTCCTGAAGCGATTCGGCTTCCCGGCGATCGTGTTCATCACGCCGGCTGAAGTGGGGCTGCCCGGGTTTGCGACGTGGGAGCAGGTCGCTGAGATGGCGCGAGACGGCCTCAGCATCGGCAGCCACACGATGCATCATGCCTACTTGCCGCTCGTGCGAGAGGATCGTCTTGCCGAAGAGGTGATTGAGTCAAAACGGGTGATTGAGCAACGCCTTGGCGGGTATCCTGTGCGGTGTCTCAGCTATCCGGTGGGCGGGTTTACCCCGAAGGCGCAGGCGCTTGCTCGCGAAGCGGGCTATCAGGTTGCGTGCACGACGAACCGGGCGCGCACGCTGAACGCGCTTGACCGGCTCGCGCTGCTGCGGATTAAGGTGACTGAGCGCGATGCCCATCCCTTGGCGTTGTGGGCAAAAGCCTCCGGCTACTACAACACGTTTCGACAGTTGAAGCCACCGAGCTAACATTCACCCCACTCCCGGCGAGAACGGGGCCAGGGTGAATGCGAGCAAACCCCCCTCAACAGCCATCCGCTTCCTGATCAGCTATGTCACAGCCGGAGCCGGCCATCGCCGAGCTGCCGAGGCGATTGCAGAGGCGTTGCGCGAGCGCTATCCCGACGCGGACGTCCGGTGCATCGATGTTTTGACCTATGCGCCGGGCTGGTTCGCTCGCTTCTACGCGTGGTCCTACCTCGTGCTCGTACGACATCTCTCCTGGGTGTGGAAGTTCAGCTACGCCGGCTTGGATTGGGGGCCGCTCTATCGCTGCATCCAGCCGCTGCGGCGGAGGTGGAATCTCTTCATTGTGCGCCGCTTCGTGACGCTGCTGAAGGCGCGGCCTCCTGATGGCGTGATCGCGACGCACTTCCTTCCAGCCGATGTGTGCAGCGCGGGCCGATCCGCGGGGTGGCTCAGCGCGCCGCTCATTGTCGTGATCACGGATCTCTACCCGCACCGGTTCTGGATTTCGAAGGAGGCCGACGCCGTCGTCATCAGCACGGCGGAGGGCCGCTCCGCGCTGAGGCGTGGCGGGGTGCTTGAGCAGCGGATTCATGTGCAGGGGATTCCGATCGGGAAAGCGTTTAGCGCGCCGGCCGATCGGGACGCCCTCCGCGCCCGGTGGCGGCTTAAGCCCGATCGCCTGACGGTTCTGGTGACGAGCGGCGGGACGACGGTCGGCCGGTTTGAGCGCGTGGTCGAAGATCTCCTCGCTCTTGAATCGGCGCTGCCGGGCCGGCTGCAGCTCTTGGTCGTGTGCGGCCACGATGAGCGGGCGAGGCTCCGCTTGACCCGCCGGGCCGAACGCAGCGCTGCGCCGATGCACGTGTTCGGATTTATTCACTACATGGCGGAGCTCATGGCGGTGAGCGATCTGATCGTGGCGAAAGCCGGGGGGCTGACGGTGAGCGAGGCGTTGGGTCGCGGCCTCCCGTTGATTCTCTACCACGTGATTCCGGGGCAAGAACGGATGAATGCGGAGTACGTCGCTCGGCACGGGGCCGCGGTCATTGCGCCGCGGCCTGCCGATGTCGCGCGCGCGGTCCAGCGATGCGCGCAGGAGCCTGCGAGGGTTAAGGCGATGGCCCGTGCGGCGCGAGCCTGGGGTCGTCCGGATGCCGCCGAAACGATTGTGTCGCAGGTGATCGGTCCCTTGCTGCCGCCAGGCCCTGACGCGTGATGTCCTCCGATGAGCGCAGAGATGCGATGAGCCCAGATCAGCGGTCGGTCGCCAGAGCACTGCGCCTTCACCTCGAAAGCCTACGAGTCTTGGGGGTCACGGCGATCCCGATCACCGCCCGGCGCGCCGGTCCTGCCTCCAAAGAATCCCGCCTGGCACAGCTCGCCAAGGAGGTGGAGCGGTGTCGGCGCTGTCCGTTGTATCGGACGAGAACCCACGCGGTCATCAGCGATGGCACGCCCCACGCCACGTTGATGTTTGTCGGGGAGGCGCCGGGGCGAGACGAAGATCTCCACGGCAAACCCTTTATCGGAGCGGCTGGACAGCTGCTCACCAAGATGATCGCTGCGATGGGCCTCTCGCGCGAGCAGGTCTACATCTGCAATATCCTGAAGGACCGCCCGCCGGGGAATCGAACGCCCCTCCCTGAGGAAGTCGAGGCGTGCCTGCCCTTTCTTCAAGAGCAACTCGCCATCGTTCATCCCGCCGTGATCTGCACGTTGGGAGCGGTGGCCACGAAGGCGCTGTTGGGCGCCGGAGCGTCGATCACCAAAATCCGCGGGCGCGTGCACGAGTATCAAGGGTTCCAGGTAGTGCCCACATTTCATCCTGCGTACCTCTTGCGGAATCCGTCGGCGAAGCCGTTTGCCTGGGCCGATCTGAAGAAGGTCAAACAACTTCTTGAAGCGGGTCAAGGGTGAAGGGTCGAGGGCGAATGGCGCTTTGTTCACCCTTCACCCTTGACCCTGCACCGTCTCTATGCTAATCGCGGAAGTGGCTTTTAACATCTCGCTTGAGCGGCTCTTTCACTACCTTATTCCCACGGACCTCGAGCGTAGGCTACAGCCGGGGATGCGGGTGGCCGCCCCCTTCGGACCCCGGGAGCGCATCGGCGTTGTCCTGCGGCTGCTGCCCAAGAGCCCGATTCGGGAATTAAAAGCGATTCGTCGCATTCTGGATCCGCTGCCCGTGATCGCGGATGAGCGGTGGGCGCTGGCGTCATGGATCTCGGACTACTACTGCTGCAGTCTCGGCGAGGCGCTTGCCGCGATGGTGCCGAGCGATCTCCGTCTTGGGCGATCCCTGGCGGGAGGGACGAGTCCTCGCCAGAAGCCGACGAGGTCAGAGGGGCGTCTTGGACCTGTGGAGGAGAGCGGAGGGGACGCCACGCTGTCACTGACGTCGCACCAGCAGCGGGCGCTGGCGACGATCACCGCGGCGCTGGAATCTCGCCGTTCGCAAACCGTCCTGTTGCATGGCGTGACGGGATCCGGCAAAACCGAGCTCTACTTGCGGGCGATCGAACACGTCCTCCGCCAAGGCCGTTCAGCCATCTACCTGGTTCCGGAGATCGCGCTGACCCCGCAGACGATCGAGCGCTTTCAAGGACGGTTCGGCGAGACCGTTGTGGTATGGCACAGTCGGGTGCCTGCCGCGCAGCGGGCTGCCGCATGGGCGCGGCTGACCGGCGGGACGTCCCGCGTCGTGGTGGGGACGCGCTCTGCGGTCTTCAGTCCGGTCCAGCGCCTGGGCCTCATCATCCTTGATGAGGAGCAGGAGCAGACCTACAAGCAGGCGGACGCCCCTCGCTACCACACCCGGGACGTTGCGCGCCTCCGGGCCCGGCTCACCGGGGCCGCGGTGGTTCTGGGCAGCGCGACGCCTTCCGTGGAGAGCTACTACGCCGCGGCGCGGCACCCCCGCTGGCTGGTGAGCCTGCCGGAACGCGTGCAAGGACGCGCGCTTCCCACCGTTGAGATCATTGATATGCGGCAGGAGTTGGCAGCGCGGCACCGGATCGGCCCGTTCTCGGACCGCCTGCAACGCGCCCTCCAACAGACGTTGGACCGCGGCGAGCAGGCGATGCTGCTCTTAAACCGTCGAGGGTTTTCTCGCGTGGCGCAATGCCAGACGTGCGGTGCGGTGGTGCGTTGCACGCGTTGTGCGGTCCCGTTGATCTATCACGCCAGCCAACGGGCGCTCCTCTGCCACTACTGCAACGCCCGGCAGGTTCCGGAGGAGCTCTGCGCGCAGTGTCACCGAGGATACCTGCGGTTCCGGGGTGCGGGGACGGAGCGGGTCGAGTCCGAGTTGCACCGGCACTTTCCTGCGAGCTCGATCCTCAGGATGGATCGCGATACGACGAAGGCGCGGGAGAGCCATCGCCAGATCTATGCCGCCATCAAAGATCGCCATGTCAGCGTGCTCGTTGGCACGCAGATGATCGCCAAAGGGCTCGATTTTCCGCACGTCACGCTTGTGGGCGTGGTGTCGGCTGATACGGCGCTGGCCCTTCCGGATTTTCGGGCCGGCGAGCGGACCTTTGACCTGCTGACGCAAATGGCCGGCCGAGCCGGGCGCGGGGAACAGCCCGGACATGTGCTCATCCAGACCTACTGCCCCACGCACTACGCGATCCAAGCCGCCAGCCGGCATGACTACCAGCGGTTTTATCGTGAGGAGCTGGCGATGCGCCGGTCGCTGAGGCTGCCGCCGTTTACCCGCCTCATCGAGCTCACCGTGATCGGCTCACCCGCTCAGCGGGTGCAGGAAGCCGCCCGTCTGCTCGCGGAGGCCCTTCGCCGGGAAGTCGTGCGCCCCCGGATGACCTTGTTGGGGCCTGCGCCTCACCGGATCCCGCGTCGTCGAGGCGCCTACCGGATGTGCCTTATCCTGAAGGCTCGTGCCGTTGAGCCGATGGTGGAACTCTTGCGGCGGGTCCTCCAACCCGGGAGGAAATTTCGCGGCCTGCCCGTCCTGGTGGACGTCGATCCTTTGTGAGGTTAGCGCTAGCAGGCTGCGGAAAAACCCTGTTTTGGCTGGAGGCTCTAGGCTGAAGGCTCGAGAGGAAAACCGTTTCACCGTCGAGCGTCGTGCTCTTGCCTCGAGCCTCGAACCTTGAGCGCTGCGGGAGTTTTTCCGCAGCCTGCTAGGTCGAAAACCCCTTTTTGATGGTGCCGAGGGCGTCGAGATTGCGCAGGCTCTGCTGCGCCTCAAGGTCGCCTGGGTGGAGATGGAGGATCCGCTCGAAGCACTGGCGGGCCTGCGCGTCGTTCCCGCGCTTCATGGCCAAGCGGGCGAGCTTGCGCAGCGCTCCGAGGTGGTTGGGGTCGACCGTCAGGAGTTCCTCGTACGTTTGCACCGCGGCGTCTTCGAGGCCGTTGGACGTCAGCGTCATGGCCAGCCGCATCAGCAACGACCGGGAGCGCGGCGTCAGCGCCAAGAGCCACTCATAGAGGTTGATCGCCTGGCGGGTTTCGCCTCGCACCTGAGCCAGCATCGCCCAGCCGCGCACGGGCAACGTGAGGAGGGTGCAGCCGAGTTGCGAGGCCGGCGATGCGGGCTGTTGCGCAAACCGCTTTTGGATGGCGAGGCGCAGATACCGACGGGCTTCCGTGGCATCTGGGGCGTGTTTGATCACCAAGGCGAGTAAATCGACCGCGTATTCGTAACTCCCCTGCGTGTAGGCTTGGATGCCTTTCTCGAAATACGGTTGGAGATCGGTCGGTACGGGCACAGCGGACATGCTGTCATTATGATACCACAGCGCGCCGGTTCGTCCATCGGATGGTCGTACGCTGAAGTTGCGCGTTAGCGCGTTCGCGTGTTGGCGCGTTCAACAGCGCGCAAACGCGCTCACTCGCAAACACGTCAACCTCACAGCGGGGGTGGTGTCCTCATTTGGCGGGGCCTGCCGCTGCGCCACCCCACCTGTCCTCGCCGCGCCGGACTCTCGCCGTCGTCGGCTGCGGGCAGGCGGGGGCCCCCGGCTTTGCGTCACCCACCAAATGAGGACAGTACCCCAGCGGGTCTTCCATTGCAATTTCCTCGATCCTCGCTAGAATAGCAGGGAATCATGAGCGTGCGTCCGTTGTGCGTGAGGCCTCACCCGATCCTAAGCGCTCATGCGCGCCGCGTGGAGGCCTCGACGGCTGAGATCCGCCAGTTCGCGCAAGATTTGATCGAGACCATGTACGCCCATGACGGGATCGGACTCGCGGCGCCTCAGATTGGGCGAGACATTCAGATATTCGTCGCCAACCCGACTCAGCAGCGCGGGCGGGAGCTGGTGGTGATCAATCCGGTTCTGGAATCGAGTGAAGGGCGGGCGGGTGTGGTGGAAGGATGTCTCAGTCTTCCCAAGACCTGGGAGCGGGTCAGGCGGGCAGCCCGTGTGCGCATGCGCGGCGAAGACATCTCAGGCAAGCCGCTTGCGATTACCGCGGAGGGATTGTTGGCGATTGTCCTACAACATGAGTTTGATCATCTCCAGGGGCGGCTGTTCATCGACCGCTTGCCATGGTTTCGCCGGATTCGCGCGGAGCACCGGATGCGCTCAGCGATTCGCTCGCGTCATCCTGATGCCGCATGAGCGCGCGGGGGCAACTCGCTCCAACACCGCCGGTGGAGCCCCCCGGGTATGCCCGGGGCCCCTTCTCGGACGCCCGTCCCTCGCGTTCGCTCGGGATCGCTCGGCCAGGATCCCGAGGCCGGAGGCCGAGGGAGGGGGCGGAATCCTGAGCGAGGGCCCCCGGCCATGGCCTGGGACCGAGTCGAAGGGTCAAGCGGCTCATGCCGGCATCGGGAGCCGTAGCCATGGTGCCTGGCGGCATGTGTTATGCCGCGGCGCCCCGACCTTGGCATGCGCGTAATCTTCTTCGGGACGTCGGAGTTCGCCGTGCCAAGCCTTGAGCGCTTGGCCGCGAGCTCGCACACGATGGTCATGTGCGTGACCCAGCCTGACCGGCCGCAGGGTCGGGGGTTGGACGTCACGCCCTCTCCGGTGAAACGCGCGGCGGTGCAGCGTGGGCTGCCGTTGATTCAACCGGAGCGGTTGGACCGTCACGTCGTCGAGTCGGCGCATCCGGACATCGGCGTGGTCGTCGCCTACGGCCGATTGATCCAGCGCGAGCTCTTGGAGTGGCCCGCGCACGGCATGCTGGGCATCCACCCGTCGCTGCTTCCGAAATATCGAGGCGCGGCGCCGGTGGCATGGGCGCTGCTCAACGGCGAGACGCTCACAGGCGTGACGATCTTTCGGCTCAACGAACGGGTGGATGCCGGCGAGATCGTGAGCCAGCAGACGCTGCCCATCGCGCCTCAGGAAAACGCCGACACGCTGACCCGTCGACTGGCGCAGCTTGGAGCCGGCGCCGTCCTGAGTGCCGTGGAGCAGATCGCCGCAGGGCGCGCGCGCTTTGCGCCGCAAGACGAGGCAAGCGCAAGCCTCGCCCCGAAATTGACCAAGGCCCAGGGACGGATTGACTGGCAGGCTTCAGCCGAGCAGATCGAGCGATTGGTCCGGGCGACGGTTCCGTGGCCGGGCGCGACGGTTGAGTGGCGCGGAGTGTTCCTGAAGCTGCGGTCGGTGTCGGTGAACGATCCTCGCGCGCGCAAGGCCGCGCCGGGAACGATTGTGCAGGTGGAGCCGAGCGCTGTGACGGTGGCGACGGGCCAGGGGACGCTCGCGATTCGCGAGGTGCAACCGGCCGGGAGGCGGCGTATGAGTATCAAAGAATTTCTCGCGGGCCACCCCGTCACAGTGGGAGAAATCTTTGGGGGTGTCGCGTGAGGCGGCGTTCAAATGCCTGAGTTACGAAAAGATCCGCTCATCGGCCGCTGGGTCATCATCGCGACTGAGCGCGCGAAACGGCCGGTCGACTTCATCGCGTCGCATGACGAGTCGCTCCCGGAGAGCGAGTGCCCCTTCTGCGAGGGCAAGGAAGCGAGCACCCCGGGGGAGATCTTCGCGATCCGAAACGACGGCACCGCGGCGAACCAGCCGGGGTGGCAGATCCGGGTGGTGCCAAGCATCAAACCCGTGTTGCGGATCGAGGGGCAGCTGAACCGCCGCGGGAAGGGCATGTACGATCTCATGGACGGCATCGGGGCGCATGAGGTGATTGTCGAGAGCCCGTCCCATGTCGGCAACGCGGCCGATCTTTCGCTTGAGCAGTTCCACGCCGGCCTGCGGACGGCAATCACCCGCATGGCGGATCTGGAGCGCGATCCCCGCTTCCGGTACGTGCTGTGGTTTAAGAACTACGGCTCCACGGCGGGTGCCGGGCGCGTTCAGCATACCCGCTCCCAGCTCATTGCGACGCCCGTCACGCCGCTGCGCGTGAAAGAGGAGCTTGCGGGCGCCCGGCGCTACTTTGAGGATAAGGAGCGTTGCCTCGTCTGCGATCTCCTGAACCAAGAGCGCGAGGCGAAGATCCGCGTCGTGATCGAATCGGCCCATCTCATGGTGCTGTGTCCGTTCGCCTCGCGGTTTCCATTTGAGCTGTGGATCGTTCCCAAGCGCCACCGCTGCGACTTCGCCAAAATACAGCCGGAGGAGGTCGCAGACCTCGCCGTCGTCTTCAAGCCGTTGCTCAGCCGCCTCAAGGCCGTCCTGAATGACCCGCCGTACAACGTCCTGTTGCACACGGCACCGCTTCGCGGCCAGCGGCGTAAGGTCGGATACTGGAAAACCATCGAAGAGGATTACCATTGGCATCTGGAGCTGATTCCCCGCCTGACCCGTGTCGCCGGATTTGAGTGGGGCAGCGGCTTCTACATTAATCCCACCCCGCCAGAGGAAGCGGCCAGATATCTTCGGGACGCGCTGGTGGGGGAAGGGCCCCTTCCCAAGGCGGTTCATGGGTGACGGTGGATCGATCAACGACCTTCCGGTGGACCCATCGAGGCGTCCACGCAGCGATGTCTGAGCTACGGCGAGATCCGATCATCGGGCGGTGGAACATCATCGAGGCGGAAGGCCCCGCCGGTCCGGAGGCGTTTGAGGTCGAATCTCACGCCCTCGGCGGAGGGAAGTGCCCCTTCTGCTACGGCAATGAAGCCATGACGCCGCCGGAGATCTACGTGGTGCGCCCTCCTGGGAGCGCGCCCAACGGCCCGGGCTGGCGGCTGCGCGTGGTGTCCAACAAGTTCCCGGCCTTGAAGATTGAAGGCGATCTCAACCGGCGAGGCATGGGGGTGTTTGATTTATGCAACGGCATCGGGGCGCATGAAGTCATCATCGAGACCCCGGATCACCAGCGCCAGATGGCGGACCTGAGCCAGGAGGAGTTGGTGGAGGTGGTCAAGGCGTATCAGGCCAGGTCCTTGGACCTCCGGGGCGATCGGCGGCTGAAGTACACCTTGATTTTTAAGAACTTCGGCCTCTCCGCCGGGGCGTCGCTGGAGCACACCCATTCGCAATTGATCGCCCTGCCCATTGTGCCCAAGCGGGTCTACGAGGAGCTGAAAGGGTCCGAGCGATGCTTCGAATTTCGCGACCGGTGTCCCTACTGCGATATGCTCCGTCAGGAACTCCAGGAGGATGAGCGGATCGTCTGCGATAACCGCTCGTTTGTCGCCATCTGCCCCTTCATGTCGAGTTTTCCGTTTGAGGTCTGGATCCTTCCCAAGGAGCATCGCGCCGATTTCGCCCAGATTCCCCCGGAGGCGATCGCCGATTTCGCGCGGATCCTCAAAGAAACGCTCCTGCGCGTGCGGACGACCCTCTCCGATCCCTCGTACAACTTCATCATCCATACCGCGCCCATCGAGCCCTACGAACGGGAAGAGTACCACTGGCATCTCGAGCTGATTCCCAAGCTCACTAAGATCGCCGGGTTTGAGTGGGGCACCGGCTTCTACATCAATCCGACCTCCCCTGAGCTGGCCGCGAAAGTCCTGCGAGAAACCACCCTTCCTCTATAAGTCGCTCGGGGCATTCCCGGGTCGAATGTGGAATGGGGAATGCGGAGTGTGGAATGAAACACGCGGGCGGCGTTGGAAGTGGGACATTCCCGCGTTGATTGCCAGTGCATTCCGCATTCCGAAATCCGCATTCTGCACTTCCCAGGTCGGGCGGTGGTTTGACGTCGCCGAACCGCATGCCGTATAATGCCCGTCGAGTGGAGATGTGAAGAGCGCGACGAGTGGAGCGAGGAGGACGCGGCAATGGTTCGCATCGGCATTAACGGTTTTGGGCGGATTGGACGAAACGTGTTTCGCGCGGGCTTCAATCGGCCCGGCCTTGAGTTCGTGGCGATCAACGATTTGCCGACCCCAACCCAGACGCTCGCGCATCTGTTGAAGTACGATTCGATCCTGGGGATGTTTGAGGCCAACGTCTCCGCCGCCGAGAGCGCCGTTCTGGTGAACGGCAAGCCGCTGAAGATTTTCACCAGCAAAAGCCCCTCCGAGATTCCCTGGGGCGACCTCGGCGTGGATCTCGTCGTGGAGTCCACGGGGGTGTTTACGGACAAAGAGCAGGCGGCCGGGCACCTGACGAAGCGCGTCAAGAAAGTCATCATCACCGCACCCGCCAAGAACGAGGACATCACGATTGTCCTCGGCGTGAACGAGCGGTCCTACGACCCGGCGAAGCACCACGTCATTTCCAACGCCTCCTGCACGACGAACTGCGTGGTGCCCATGGCGAAGCTGATCCACGAGCGCTTCACAATCGTGCGGGGCTTCATGACGACGATCCATTCCTACACGAACGATCAGCGGCTCCTGGATCTCGCGCATAAGGACCTGCGGCGCGCCCGTGCCGCGGCGCTCTCCATGATTCCCAGCACGACGGGGGCGGCCAAGACCGTGGGCGTGGTCTTCCCGGAGTTGAAAGGCCGCATCGACGGGCTGTCGATCCGGGTGCCGACGCCGAACGTCTCCATTGTCGATCTCTCCTGCCAGGTCCAGCGAGGGACCACGGCGGAAGAGGTCAACCAGGTCTTCCGCGCGGCGGCTGAGGGCCCGATGAACGGCATCCTCCAGTATTGCACCGATCCGCTGGTGTCGAAGGATTTCAACGGCAATTCGCACTCCTGCATTTTCGACGCCACCATGACCGCCGTGATTGATCAGTACCTGGTCAAGGCCTTCGGCTGGTACGACAACGAGTGGGGCTACTCCAACCGCGTCGTGGACCTGATCGAGTATGTGGCCAATCGGGGCCTGGGGTCGGGCTCATCGGCGGGGGCGAAGGCGACGGTGGCCGCATGAGGCGGTGCCGTACCGGTGACCGTGTTACGCCATGAAGCAAACGATTCAGGACCTCGACATCCGGGGCAAGCGGGTGCTCATCCGGGCCGACTTCAACGTCCCCTTGGATCACGCGACCGGCCGGATCACCGATGACACCCGAATCCGAGAGAGCCTCCCGACGATCCGCTATGCGCTTGAGCAGGGCGCGTCGGTCGTGCTCATGAGCCATCTCGGGCGGCCGGATGGCCGGCGCGTCCCATCGATGTCGCTCAAACCGGTGGCCGCGCGGCTGGAGGAGCTGCTGCAACGTCCGGTGGTCTTGCTCCCGGATTGCGTGGGACCTGAGGTCGAGCCGCGCGTGAACGCGCTCAGACCAGGCGGCGTGGCGTTGTTGGAGAACCTGCGCTTCCATGCGGAGGAAGAGGCCAACGATCCCGCGTTTGCGGCCCGGCTGGCCCGCCTGGGTCAGGTCTACGTCAATGACGCCTTCGGCAGTGCGCATCGCGCGCACGGCTCAACCGAAGGGGTTGCGCACCATCTGCCGGCCGTCGCCGGATTGCTCATGGAGAAAGAGATCCGGTATCTCGACGGCGCGTTGGCGAATCCCGCGCGGCCGTACGTCGCGATCCTGGGCGGCGCCAAGGTGTCTGATAAGATCGGCGTGCTGAAGCGGCTGCTTGAGCGCGTGGATCGAGTGCTCATCGGCGGCGGGATGGCCTATACCTTTTTGAGCGCTCAGGGCCACGCCATCGGGGCGTCGATGCGTGAGGCGGACAAGGTGGAGTTGGCCAAGCAGCTCTTGATACACGCCGCGCAGCGCAACGTCGCCGTACTGCTCCCACAGGATCATGTCATCACGACGTCGCTCGATGCCGGAAGCCCCATTCAGATGACCTCATCGGTGGAGATTCCGGCCGGGTGGCTGGGCGCTGACATCGGGCCTTCGACCATTGCCGCGTTTACCAAGGCACTTGCCGATGCGAAGACCGTGGTGTGGAACGGACCGGTGGGGGTCTTTGAACAGCCCCGATTCTGCGAAGGCAGCCGGCGGATCGCTGAGACGCTCGCCGCGTTGCGGGCGACCACGGTGATCGGCGGAGGCGATACGGCCGCGTGCGTCCAACAGCTTCGGTTGGGCGATCGGATGAGCCACATCTC
>JACPXS010000063.1 GCA_016196415.1 Candidatus Omnitrophota bacterium | reverse complement strand
GCAAGGGGCTGCTGTGTGTTTCGGTTCTCCGTTTTCGGTCGTGGTGCCTGTGTGTAATGAAGCGAACATTCTCCGCCGCTCGATTAGCCGCATGCGGGGTGAATTGCGGCAGTTAGGGGTGCAGTTCGATATTGTGATTTGCGAAAACGGAAGCACCGATGGCACCTTGCTCATCGCACAGGAGCTACAGCGAGCGCACCCGGAAGTTCATATTGAACGGTTGCCGACACCGAATTATGGGCTCGCCCTCAAACACGCGATCGCGGTCTGTCAACACGACACCGTGCTGCTCACCAATGTCGATTTCTGGGATATGGATTTTGTCCGGTCGTCTCTGGGGAAGCTGAACCACTATGATTTGGTGATCGGTTCCAAGGCCATGCCGGGTTCGCGAGATGAGCGGCCGCTTGTTCGCAAAGCCATTACGCGAAGTTTTAACTGGGTGTTGCGGCGGACATTCGGATTCCGGGGGACGGATACGCATGGCGTGAAGGCCTTCAAGCGAGAGCCATTGGCTCCCGTTATCGAACACTGTGTGACCGATCACTTTATTTTTGATACCGAGCTTGTGCTGCGTGCCCAACGCGCAGGTCTCCAAATCATCGAAATCCCCGTGCATGTTCACGAGCTTCGGCAACCGACCTACGTCTCCCTGATGAAGCGCGGCCCGCAGGTTGTCTGGAATCTGGCGAAACTCTGGGGCACCCTGCACGCTGGCTCACCATGACCACCGCATGCGAGATCTGTCAGGCGCAGCAATACCGCCAGTTGTTCTCAAAGGATGGCTACGAGTTCTTTCGCTGCGTTCGCTGTGGCCATCTGACGATCCGCTTAGAGTTATCCGACGCGGAGCTCTTTCGATTGTACGAGACTTCATTTTTTTCGAACGGATCGTATGCGGACTATCGGAGCGATCAGGCCATCCTGCAGAAGAACTTTGCCCGCTTTATCAACATCCTCAGGCCGTATCGGCCAGGAGGATGTCTCCTGGATGTCGGCTGTGCGTTTGGGTTTTTTCTTGACATGGCCCGTCGGCACTGGAAGGTTCACGGCATTGATGTGGCTGGGGGTGCCACCACCTTCGCGAGAGAGCAACTCGGTCTGCCTGTGACGTGTGGAGAGCTGCTCACGACGCCGATCGAGGACGCGACGTATGATGTGGTGACGATGTGGGATACCATTGAGCATTTGCGGCACCCTGCCGGGTACGTCGCACAGATCTCCAAGATCCTGAAACCGGGCGGCGTGGTGGCACTGACCACGGGTGATGCGGGGAGTCTGATGGCTCGGCTGCAGGGCCCAGCGTGGCGGCTCTATGACCCGCCGTTTCACATTCACTATTTTTCTCGCCGAACCCTCACGCAACTCTTAAGCCGGAACGGTCTGAAGGCCCTGGAGATCCGATACGTCGGGTTCTCGCGAAGTCTGAATACGATGCTGCATCGCCTCTGCTCCTATCGGAAACCACAGGTGCTCCAGCGCCTGTATGGGATTGCCAAAACATTCGGGGTGGTCCGGCATGATGTCTATGTGAATCTGTACGATATCATGCTGGTCATTGCTCAAAAGGCCGTCTCCTGAGCGCGCAGCGATTCCGACAACCTGGGGGAGTGCTCACCGTGCTCATCTTCAGCTACGTGAGCTTGGTGCCGATTGGTTGGTCGCCGTTTCCGTGGGGGATTCAATGGGCTGATGTGGTCTTTGGAGGGCTGCTCATTGTCCTGCTGATGCCGGGGAACGCTGCGTCGATGACGGTTCGCCGTGTTGATCGCTTGATCGCGCTGTATCTCGCTGCGTCTCTGGTCTCCTTGAGAGCCACAGCCGACGTGAGGCAGAGCAGTCTCGAATTGACGAAACAGGTGTATTTGGGACTGGTCTATCTGGTGTTCCGTGGCATTGGCCGCGAGCGTGCCGGCGCGCTGCAGGTGAGGTCGTGGTGTGCGTGGGGAGCCACGCTGCTGGCGACCCTGGCACTGCTGGCGTGGACACAGTCTGCGCTGTGGGGAGCCCGGTCACCACTGCTCTATGAGCCGGTGTCAATTCCAATCCTCGGCCCAGTCGTTCGCATTAAAGGCCCATTGATGACACCAGCTTTTTTCTGCAACTACCTGACCTTTGCGCTGCCGCTCTTACTCAGTGTGACCGTGGGGTCCGCGCACCTCCTCACCAAGCGATGGGAGGGCTTCGCCATCCTCCTCGTTGCGCTTGCCGCGGTGTTCACCATGACCTACAGCCTCGTGGGGTGTCTTGGAGCCGCGCTGTTCAGCCTCTGGCATTACTGGGGCGCCACGAGGGCGCGACGATTCCTGCGCGTCATCTTGAGCCTGGTGTTTGTGGCGGCCTTCGTGGGGACGAATGCCATGCTGGTCGTTGCCATTCGAAATGTTCGGCTGGCGGTGGATCGGGATGCCCAGGTCGCGCCGCCTCCGTATTATTACGCGTTCCAAGATCAGGAGCGCGGCGCCTCACGGGTCACGATCAGCGTGTCCTATAATCCGATGGGCTATTACCTGCTGAAAGTCATTGCGGCGAGCGCGTTCCGGCGAGAGCCGCTGACAGGGATTGGGCTGGGCAACTTTCATCGTGAGACGGAGCGGGCGTATCACGAAGGAGTGATTCACGCTACCTATCGGCAAATGGATCCCCATGCCGAACTGCTTGGGAGGCTTGCTGAAACCGGTGTGCTGGGGGGGGTGACCTTGGTGTGGCTCTGGTGGGGATTTGTTCGGCTAGGGCGCTCACAGGGACATGAATCGGTGTCATCGATCTCGATGAACCGAGCGCTCCTCGCCGGTTTGCTTGGGCTGTTGGTGAATAGCGTGAATACTGATATCATGAACTTTCGGTTCCTGTGGGTCGGCATGGGTCTGCTGCGAGGGTTGGCCGATCAGTCAACCTAGCCGTCGCGCACCCATTCGCATCCTCCGCGTGGTGACTCGTCTGAACATTGGCGGACCAGCGATTCATGTGCAGTTGCTCTCCACCGCGCTCGACTCCAGTCGGTTCTCCACGTGCCTCGTGGTGGGCGAGCCCGATGCCGCTGAAGGTGATGGCCGTAACGCGGTGTCCGGTTCCCAGGTGCGCCTCATTCGTCTGAAGACGCTGCATCGATCGATTCGGCCATGGAGCGATCTGGTGTCGTGGCTCGCGCTGCTTCGCATCATCTGGAGGGAGCGGCCGCAGATCATCCATACGCACATGTCGAAAGCGGGGGCTGTGGGTCGTCTCGCGGGGATCGTGTACAATGCCTGCGGCCCCGGTCGCCGTCCGGGGCACCGAGCGGTCCTTGTCCATACGTTTCACGGGCATGTGTTGACGGGATACTTTTCTGCTGCACGCTCCCGCGCATTCATGACCATCGAGCGATGGCTTGCTCGGTGGACAGACGGCCTCCTGGCTGTGAGCGCAACGGTGAAAGAGGACTTGGTGATGTTGCGGGTGGCCGAACCCGAGCGCGTGGACGTGATCCCGCTCGGATTGCCGCTCGAGCCGTTCTTGGCAGTGGACGGATACCGTGGGGTGTGGCGAGCACCGGAGGAGACCCAAACGTTGCTCATTGGCTGGGTGGGCCGGCTCGTGCCGATTAAGCGACCTGAACTGCTGCTGGAGGCGCTCGCGCGCCTTCACCGACGAGACCCGGCGTGTTCCTGGAAGGTGGTGATGGCCGGAGACGGCGAGCGTCGCACCGCCATCGAACAGTTGATCATCTCATGGGGATTGACAGCGCGGATCCGGTGTGTAGGATGGACAACCGATATGCCATCGCTCTACGCGGATGCCGACGTGGTGTGTTTAACCTCAGCCAACGAAGGCACACCGGTGGCGCTGATTGAGGCGCTGGCTGCAGGGAAGCCGGTTATCGCGATGGGCGTGGGGGGCGTCTTGGATGTGTTGCAAGTGGACCGATCGATCGTGGACACCCTCCCTGGCGGGGCATGCCAGCAGACCGCAAGCGGTTGGGTGGTTCGTTCCGGCGACGCGGAAGGACTCGCGCAGGCGCTGAGACGTTGCGCGGAACATCCCGACTTGCGACAGCGGTTGGGGACGCAAGGACGAGCCTCGGTGCGGGAACGGTACCTCTCCACACGACTCCTTCGCGATATGGAGCAGCTCTACGAGCGTTTGCTGGCAGGGCGGTCATGAGCCATTGGCGAGCACGACAGGGACTGGCACCGAGCGGTACTGGTCACGTTTGGCGGGTGACGCGGAGCGGGGGCCCCACGCTGCCCGCAGAGCCGGCGCGATAGTCGCCGGGCGAGGACGGACGTGGGGTCGCGCAGCGGGCCGTCCGCCTGCGGCGGGCGGCACTCCTGTAGCGTCCACCATCAGGGTGGACGCGAAATGCCAGACGCGCTGGCGGCCGGCCGTCGCCCCGCGCGCTTTGCTTCGCAAAGCGAAGCATGCGGGGCTTGGTCGCAGGCCCTGCCAAACTTGACCAGTACCCAACGAGCACCGGAGCAGGAGGCGAGTGGGCGCGATGCATATCTTGATTACTGGCGGGGCGGGATTTATCGGATCGCATCTGACCGAGCGGTTGGTGGGACGCGGGGATCACGTCACCATCCTGGATGACCTGTCGACCGGCCGCTACGAAAACGTGGCGCACCTCGACGGCTCCCCCAACATTCAGGTGGTGGTTGGGACGATTCTGAACGAGATCCTCGTCGACAAGCTCGTTGAGCGGTGCGACGTCATCGTTCACCTCGCGGCCGCCGTCGGGGTCGAGCTCATCATCAAGAAGCCCTTGGAATCGATGGTGACGAATATCCGCGGCAGCGAAGTGGTGATGGAGATGGCGCATCGCTACCGCAAGAAGGTCCTGATCGCCTCCACCTCGGAGATTTACGGGAAGAACATCCACGGTCCGTTCAAGGAGGACGACGATCGCGTCCTCGGCTCGCCGCTCAAGAGCCGGTGGAGCTACTCCACCTCAAAGGCCGTCGATGAAATCCTGGCGCACGTCTATTGGAAGGAAAAGCAGGTCCCCACGATCATCGTCCGCTTGTTCAATACGGTCGGCCCCCGCCAAAGCGGGGCCTACGGCATGGTGGTCCCTCGGTTTATCAGCCAGGCGCTAGCCGGCGGGCCGCTCACCGTGCATGGGGGAGGCAAACAGACCCGCTGCTTCCTGCACGTGGCGGACGTGGTCGACGCCATGGTCAAACTGATCGAGCATCCTCGCGCGGTCGGGGAAGTGTTCAACCTGGGCAGCCAAGAGGAAGTCACGATCGAAGCGCTGGCGAGGCGCGTCATCCAGCTCACCAAGAGCGCGTCAGTCATCGAGCACGTGCCGTATGAGGAAGCGTATGAAGAAGGCTTCGAGGACATGCCGCGCCGGGTTCCGGACACCGGCAAGATCCGCGCGCTCATCGGCTTCCAGCCGACGATGAACCTCGATCAGATTATTCACAGCGTGGTGGACAGCATGCGCCCGTCCATCACGCCGAGGGGTGCAAGAGTGGCTGGCGCGTCGGCGCCCCCCATCGAGGCGAACGCGGGACGGGCAACGTCACGGCGGGTGGCTCCCGCCAAGGCAGGCTAACGCGTGGCTGAGCTGCTGAACGCCGCGAGGTCCGTCGGGTTCGCCTTCGGGACAGGCTTTAGCCTGACCTTTCTCCTGACTCCCCTGGTGCGGGCGTTTGCCGTGCGCTATGGGTGGGTGGCCAGGCCGGTTGAGGACCGCTGGGGCCGCCGCGTCGTGGCGCGTCTTGGCGGGGTCGCGATGTTCGTGGGTTTCATGACCGCCCTCGTGGTCTGGGCGCCGGCGGGGCCCTCCGTGCGGGGGTTGCTGGTGGGGGCGTCACTGGTGTTCCTCTTGGGGTTGCTGGATGACCTGCGCCGGATGCGTCCCTACACGAAGCTGATCGCCCAGCTCGCCATTGGGTGCATCATGGTGCTGAGCGGGATTCGCATCGAATTGGTGCAATGGCCATGGCCCTCCATCCCCCTGTCGGTCTTTTGGTTTGTCCTGGTCATGAACGCGTTCAACCTGTTGGACAATATGGATGGGCTCGCAGCTGGCGTGGGCGCCATCGCCGCGGGCTTCTGCACGGTCCACAGTGTCCTGCTCGGCCAATGGACGGTGGCGACGATCGCTGCCGGGGTGAGCGGGATCTGTCTCGGATTCCTGTGCTATAACGTTCCTCCCGCGAAGATCTTCATGGGGGATTCCGGCAGCCACCTGCTGGGGCTGAGCTTGGCCGCTGTGGCCTTGCTGGGCAACTGGCACCACTCAGCCCAACTGATCAGTGTCTTAGCGGTGCCAACGCTGGTGTTGGCGGTGCCGATCTTTGACACGTGTTTTGTGACAGCGCAGCGGCTGGCGCACCATCAACACCCTTTTGTCGGGGGCCGAGATCACGTGTCCCATCGGCTGGCGATTTTAGGGCTCAGCACCCGGCAGACCGTTCTCGTCTTCTATGGGGTCAGCATCTGCCTGGGATTCTTGAGCGTGGTGTCCGCCGCGTTCAAGCCGCTTCCCACGCTCGTGTTGTGGCTCTCCGTGCTCACCGTCATGGTCTTGGTGGGGCGGTACCTCGCGCGGGTGAACGTGTACCGCCTGGAGCAGCCGATCGCGATCGAGCCACGATCGGCCCAGGACAGCCAGGCGCCCTCAATTCGCCCCACGACGCGCATCGAGACCATGCTCCTCCATAAGCGACGCTTGGTGGAGATTCTCGTCGACTTCTCCCTCGTCAGCAGCGCCTATGTCCTGGCCCACTTGTTACGGTTTGAGGGAACGCTGTCCAGCGATCTGCAACGCTTGGTGGTGCAGTCGCTGCCGATCATTCTCCTGATCAAGCTGACGTGCTTTGCGATGTGCGGGCTCTACCGCGGCGTCTGGCGATACCTGGGGCTGGCGGACATCATCACGGTCTTCAAGGCGGTGACGCTCGGGTCCATCTTCTCGTCGCTTGCGCTGCTGTACCTCTGGCGGTTTGAAGGGTATTCCAGGACCGCGCTGATCATCGATTGGCTGTTGTCGTTCTTCGCGGTCGGAGGGTCCCGGGTACTGGAGCGGTTGCTCGATGAGTGGATCGGGTCGGTCGCTGAGCAAGGCGTGCCGGTGGTCATTGTGGGGGCCGGGGATACCGGCGAGATGGTCCTGCGATACCTGAAATATGACGGGAAAGTCACCCGGCGGGTGGTCGGGTTTCTCGATGACGATATCAGGAAACTCGGCATCCGGATCCACGGGTGCGAAGTGCTTGGCGGCCGCGAGCAGCTCCCCACGCTGCTCCGAAGCCATCGGCTTCGCGAGGTCTTTATTGCGATCACCGACCCTCCGGGTGAGCTGCTGCAATACGTCCAACAGTGCTGCGAGCCGCTCGGAGTGACTTGGAGCGTGGTGACCGCAGGCGTGATGAACGCCGCATGAGTCGGTTCGGCACAATCGGCGAACGGGTGCAGCAGGGCAGCGCGTATGTGCTGCTTTTTTTGTTGCCGTTTTCGAAGGCCGCCGTCGAGATTGGCTTCGCGGTGCTCCTCATGGGCTGGCTGGCGACGCGGCTCGATCCTGACACGCGGGCCGATAGCGTATGGGTTCGCCGGTCGCTCAAGCCCCTGGGGCTTGCGGTCGGTGCCTTTCTCCTGGCGTGCGCGCTGTCCCTCGTGACCAGTGACCATGTGGTCTTGAGCGTTCGCGGGCTGATCAACAAGTGGCTGGAGTACCTGCTGTTCTTCATCATGATGGCGGATCTCGGCAGGCGGCCGGGGTTCGTGACGCGAAGCCTCATCGTGGTCGGGGCATCCGCCTCGGCCGTCATCGTGGAAGGTGTCGCACAAGAGCTGCTCGGCAAAGGGCTGTTTCGAGGGTACCCGTTATCCGTCTATGGGCGCATGACCGGACCGTACGAAAACCCCATCGATTTAGCGACCTACTTCATGGTCGTCATTCCGTTGCTGATGGCGGCGGGCCTCGGGAGCTCCTCTCGCGGGGTGAAGCGGGCCATGTGGGTGGTGATCCTCCTGGCGAGTGTCTGCACGGCCAGGACAGGGGCGCTTGGCGCCTGGATCGGGTTGGGTCTTGGCGTGCTGATCATGGCGTGTTCGCACGATGCGTTTCACCGGATGGGCGCGGTCGTGCTGGCGCTTCTCCTGATCGGCAGCGCGATCTTCATTGTGCGCAGAGAAAACGTCGGCACCGTGTTCTCGTTCTCCGATATCGGATCGCGTGACCGATTGGCGATGTGGCAGGCGGCCCTTGGGATGATTCGCGACCGGCCGGTGCTGGGCCACGGGGTGAACACCTTCATGTCCAACTATCTCGCGTACTGGGTTGGCGGGGAGCAGCAGCCACGGTATGCGCACAACTGCTACCTCCAAATGGCGGCAGAGACCGGCATCGTGGGGTTGGCGGCGTTCCTGTGGCTGTTGTGGTCGCTCATGGCGCGGCTCGTCAGGGCGATCCGGCGCGCACGGTGGGAGGATCGCGCGGTCTTGCTCGGGTTCTTTGCCGGCCTGCTCGCGTTCATTGTCCAATCCGGCGTGGACACCAATTTCTACGCGCTGCGGCAGGTCGCGCTCTTCTGGGTGCTGGCGGGGCTGGCGGTTGGGCTCAGCGTGCGGGTGAGCGACGATGCCGGATCTGGCGCGCCTCCGGTGAGGCGCGCGTAGCCCCCAATGCCGCCTCGCATCAGCGTGGTGATCCCGGTCTACAACGAAGCCGCCTTGATTGAAACCACCCTGCGAAGGGTGCTGGCTACTCCGCTGGAGAAAGAGGTGATCGTGGTGGATGATGGCTCCACGGACTCAACCGGCGAAGTCCTCGCGCGGCTGAAGGAGCAGCTTCCGATCCGGGTCATCACGCACCCGAAAAACCGCGGCAAGGGATTGGCGGTCCGCCACGGCTTCCAAGCCGGCACCGGGGACATCCTCATCATCCAAGACGCGGATCTGGAATACGACCCCAACGATTACCCCTCCCTGATCGAGCCGATCCTTCGGGGTGAAGCCGATGCGGTCATCGGCTCGCGGTTCCTGTGGCAGCACCCCACGTTTTTCACCCCCCAGGGGCAGCCGTTTTTCTCTCACTACCTTGGGAATCGGCTCATCATCGGGCTCACGAATTGGCTGTATGGATTTCGGGCCACCGACTACGAGGGCTGCTACAAGGCCTTTACGCGGGAGGTCATCCGGGAGATCCCCATCGAGGCGTCCGGGTTTGAGTTTGACAACGAGCTGATCTGCAAGCTCCTGCGGCGAGGTCGGCGCATTACGGAAGTGCCCATTCACTATTCGCCGCGCCGGTACAGCGAAGGGAAGAAGATCCGATGGCAGCATGGGATCAAGATCTTGTGGACCATCGTCAAATGGCGCGTGACGCCTTTCTAACCGAGTTGATGGCGTCCGGCCAGCGAGCGCGCCGCCGCCAACTTTGGTCTGTGACGAGCTTCGCGAT
>JACPXS010000073.1 GCA_016196415.1 Candidatus Omnitrophota bacterium | reverse complement strand
GCGCTGACAACCGCATCCAGCGATCCCACCAGCATCAAGCGTTTCAACGGGGTCAATCCAACCTCCACAAACAGCGGGAACTCATTGGCAGGTTCTTCGGTTCTCGCCGTAAAGCCCCCCTCGAGGTTGACAAAGGCCACCTTCGCATATCGCCGTTCCACAGCGACTGACGGAACGAACGGCTCATCAGCCGGAGGGTCGGGGAGCGCTTTGCTGGCAATGACTGCCTCCGGCGTTCCGTCGGTGGAGGCCTCGGCGATCGCCCGCACCGCGTGGTTGAAAACAAGGTGCAACACCTCCTCATTTGAGGGATTGCTTTCCAAGGCCGCTTGAAACCATGTTGCAGCTTCCTCGTATTGTTGAGCTGCGTACAGGTGCTTGCCGTGTTGGATGAGCTCGGCGAGAAGCACCGCGTCTCGCATCGCTTCCTCGCGATTCACGGGTTGGGAAGCGGCGAGGACGGTGCTCGAGCGCATCAGGGAAACACCGCTCGCAGTGTGTTGGGGCGCAGCAACGGCGTAGGGCGCAAACGTCCAACTTTGGCTGAGTTGGAGCCGTGACTCGAAGTCAACCTGCCCATCACCCAACGGGTTTTTATTGGGGTCATAGGCGCTGGGGATCTTTGCGCTGAACTGCGCGCTGCCGACCAACGGTTGCGTTGGCGAGAGGATGGGACGGTTGAGGAACCGGAACTTGGAACGCACGTAGATGTCTCCCACCCCGGTCCTCAGCAGGTCGACATTGTCATCCCGGTAGTGAGATGAGATATACGGTGCGCTGGCAAGGAGACTCCACCAATCCGTCAGCCCGTATTCCAGTTTCCATTCGTTCCGAATGTCGCTAAAGAGGGCTGTTTTCGTTCGCCGATTGCTGCTGCCCTCCGAGTCAAACACGTGCTTCGACCCAAGGTAACGGTAAAAGTATTCCACATACCAACGGTTCTTGGGGAGCGTCCAGGCGCCCGCCCAGGCCGTTGGGCTGGGACTCAGCAGGAGGGAGATGCCGAGGACTCGAAGCCAATACCCCTGGTTCATCTGGGGAAGCAGCTTATGTAACTTCGCGTGGGAAGTCAATAGAAAGGTCGGAATCTCCTCAAGGGGTTTTCGGTTCCGCGATGCACCGGTGCAGGCGGGTAGGGTACCCCTTTGAAGGTACTGCCTCAGTTTGACGGGTGGCGCCTGCCTGCGCCGAGGCTTCGGCAGGCAGGCAGCGGGCCTCCGCCTGCGGCGCGCGGGCGGCACTCCCGTCGCCGACCCCCGCTGCTTGGTGTTGCCAAGCAACACCACGGGGGGCCCCCGGCTCGGTCGTAGGCCCCGGCAAATTGAACTACTAAAGAATAGTACACATGATTAAGCGGCGCTTTCTTCTCGATCAGTACCAGTTGACTGAACGAGAAGAGAAGAGTTTTCAGATTCTCGAGTTGCTCCGGCAGCGAGGGGCCTTGACGCGGACCGAGTTGTCGCAGGGCGCCGGGTTTAATATCGTCACGGTTTCAAACTACATCAATGAGTTTATCAAGCGGGGGTTGGTACTCGAACGCGGCTTTGATATTTCAACGGGTGGACGGAAACCGATCCTTGTCGAACTCAACGCGAAGGCCGGTTTTGCCGTCGGCATCGATGTGGGGCAGATCGATGGCTCGAGCAGCCAAACCATCATGGTCATGACTGACCTGCGAGGGCAGCTTGTCCATCGAGCGGTCAGGCCGCACGCCGCGCACGACATGGATCGCCTGCTGCAGGGATTGGGTGAAATGATCCGAGAGTTCTTCAAGAGCAGTCCGGTTGACACCAAGAAAATTCAAGGGATCGGCGTCGGGTTGCCTGGGGTCATGGATGAGCGAGCGGGAACGATCCGTGAAACGTCCCGTCACGGCATTCGGACGAACTACGTCGCCATGCGCGACCAATTAGAAGCGGAATTGCGGCTCCCTGTGCTCATGGGGAATAATTCCACGCTCGCCGGCTACGGCGAATTCCGTTTGGGCCTCGATCGTCCGGCGAGGAATGTGATTTACCTCTACTCGGATGTGGGGGCGAGCCTCATTATCAACGGGCACATCTACTGGGGCTCGGGAGGCAGCGCGGGGGAACTAGGCGTCTTCTTGCCTTCCGATGATGATTACCTGAAATGGATCAAGGTCCCATCGTTTGTCTTATCCAATGCCTGGGGATTGGGACTGGCCTCGCAGGCCAAGAAGCTCATCCAGGAAGGCCACGAAACGGCCATGCACGAATTGGTCGAGGGGCAGCTCGACTCGATCGACTTGGACACCGTCCTGCGGGCGGCTCAGAATGGGGATCAGCTCGCGCGCGATCTCGTGGAGCATGCCGCGATGCAGTTGGGCATCCGGATCGCCTATTTAGTCAATCTGCTGAATCCCGATGTCGTGATCATCGGGGGAGGGATTGAGAAGGCTGGGTCCATGTTGCTGGAACCGGTATGGCGCTCTGTGAAAAAGTACGCGTACGAAGAGCCGGCAAGTCTCGTGGACATGCTACCGGCGCAGTTAGGAGAAAACGTCGTTGCGCTGGGGGCCGCGTGTTGGGTCATTGGGGAAGTGTTCATCCAAGCCTAATTGGAACACGCAGACCAGCCCTCAGACGGCTGGAGTGTCTCGAGACGGGATCGTGCCCCACAGGCGACGGGTTTGGCCAGCAAGTGCATGGAGGGGATCAGGATTCAACCGATTGCCAGAGCGATGTGCTGGTGGGCTGATCCAGGATCAGCCCCAGCCGCCCGAGCTCAAGGCCCAATGCGGGGGGGGATCGCTCCTCAAGAAGGCCTGAGCTGCGTGACCCTCTTGATGAGGCGGGATGCCTTTTCCTAATCTCCCTCCGGCCGGCCTCGCTGCAAAACGTCTCCTTCCGTTCCTGGTGGCCCTTGGGGTCTTTGGCGTGATGGGGGTCGCGTTGCAGGGCAAGGTGCAGCAGGTGAACCAGCTACGGCAACAACTCGAGGTGAGCCAACAGCGCGCGACGCAGTTAGAGACCCAAAACCAGGAGCTGATGCAGCAAATCGGAACTCTCCAGGCTGAGCGAAAAGAGCTGAATGAGCGAATAGCCTCCCTGCGCACGCAGCTGTCATCGGCCTCGGCGGATCTTGAACGCTCTCGGGCGAGCCTGAAGGAGTTTCAGGACCACTATGAGCAGCTCAGCGGGCAATTGAGCGAAGAGCGCTCCCAGTCTCGGGATCAGCTCAGTCGTCTAACCACGGAGCGGGATACGGCGCGGCAGCGGGTGCAGCATCTTGAGGAGACGGAAGCGGATTTGGGGCGCTCAGTCAGGCGCTGGCGCGAGCGGTTCCTCCTGCTTGACCGGGATTATAAGAAACTGTCCGAACAATTGGCTGTGGCGAGTGAGGCGCCTCAGCCCGGCCTGAACATCGTGAGCTCGGTGGGGCCGGAGACCGCGCCAGCCCGCGCAGCGGGCGGCGAGACGCTGCCGTCATCGATTCCGGGAGCGGTTGAGCTGCCCCCGATCATCGTCCGGAAGGATCAGGCGGGGATGGCCAGCACCGTGCGCGGCCGCATCCTTGAAGTCAATGGCCCGCATAACTTCATTGTGGTGGACAAAGGGAGCATGGACGGGGTTCGGATCGGCATGACGTTCGATATCCTGAGAGGAGCAAACGCTGTCGGCCGGGCCACGGTCGTCCGTGTGCGCCCTCAGATCTCAGCGTGCGACGTGGTTCGCACGCAGACCCCAGGCCCGTTACAAGTCGGTGATCTGGCGGTCCAAAGCAGCCCGTGAACGCAGCCAGAATTTCTCTCACCGGTCGTCTTCGCCCATTACGCTGGCGAAGGCCAGGCCGTGTATCATGGTCCCCGCGGTTCCCCTCAAGCGTCGTGTCTCAGCTCCCCAACGAGTCCCCTGAGCTGTGGGCGGGTTGATACGCCATGGGCCAACGTCGAGGTGCGTTTCGATGGGGTGGCTCTGGCCGGGGGCAGCTTGTCTTAAGTACGCGCCAACTGGCGACGCTCGTGAAAGCCGGCATGCCGCTTCTGAGAGCGCTGCGGACGGTCAGTGACCAGCTTGATCCCGGGCCGCTACGAGACGTGTTTGGCGTGATCGCGACCGATGTTGAATCCGGCGTCAAACTCTCCGAAGCGCTCTCCTCTCATCCCACGTGGTTTCCCACGTTTTACGTCAACATGGTTCGCGCGGGGGAAATCGGCGGCCTGCTCGATGAAATTCTGAAGCGGTTGGCCGAGTTGCTTGAAAAGCAAGCACGTCTGCGCGAGCGCGTCAAAAGCGCGTTGATGTATCCCGCGTTTGTCATGGTGGCGGCGGTGGGGATTCTAATTGTGCTCATGGCGTTCGTCGTTCCAACTTTTCTTGGGATGTTCACGGAGCTGGGTTCCGCGCTCCCGCTGCCGACTCGGATCCTCGTGGGGATGTGCACGATGATTCGTCAGTGGTGGTGGATGGTGCTCCTGATGCTGGTCGGGATGGGGCTGCTCTTCAGGACGTGGCTCCATACCCCTATGGGCCGACGGCTGCTTGACCAAGCGATGCTTCACGCGCCGGTTTTTGGTTCGCTGGTGGAGCGGCTGCTCATCTCCCGGTTTGCCCGGACGCTGGGGACGCTCATTACCAGCGGGGTCCCGATTCTGAGCGCGCTTGAAACGGTGCGGGCAACCGTGACGAACGTCGTGATCGACGCGGCCCTCCAAGATGTCGAGCGAAGCTTGAAAGTGGGGGAATCGCTCGCGCGCCCCATGGAGCTTTCCGGCGTGTTTCCCCCCCTGGTGACGCGCATGGTGGCCCTTGGGGAAGAGACGGGGCAGCTCGACCGGATGTTGATGCAAGTCGCCGACAATTACGAAGAAGAAGTGGAAGTCCAGTTGGCGGGTCTCGCGCAGTTGTTGGAGCCGCTCTTGATTGTCTTCGTGGGAGGCGTGGTGGGTTTTATCGTCATCGCCATGTTCTTGCCGCTCATGTCGCTGACCAAGCTGCTCGGATGATTGTTGGTTGCGCGTTGGCGTGTTTTCGCGTTTGCCCGTTGGAAGGGACCAACGCGCCAACGGGCCAACGCGCCAACGCGCGAACCGGTTTCTCCTTGGTGGAACTGGTCATCTCAATGGCCATCCTGTCCGTGGGGCTGGTGGGCGCGATGCGCGTTTTTCCTGTCGGGTTGCGAGCGTCTCAACGCGCGGAAGTCAGGAGCCGGGTCGTCATGGTGGCACAACGGACGATCGAATCGCTCAAGCTCAAACCGTGGGAGGAGCTGACCGAGGGGAAGACCACCATCGAAGAAAACGGGTTTGAGGTGACGACGATGATTACCGCCTCATCGATCGAGCATCTGCTTGATCCTACCCGGGTGAAGGTCGTGGAAGTCACGGTCCGGCCCACGCAGGGGATTCGTGACGGCCGTCCGTTCACGTTCATTACGTATTTGCGGCACCGGCCCTCCTAAGAATCTCTCTCAACATGAGCGTTGCTCAAGGCTCTAGCAGGCTGCGGAAAAACTCCCGCAGCGCTCAAGGTTCGAGGCTCAAGGCTCGAGGCAAGAG
>JACPXS010000072.1 GCA_016196415.1 Candidatus Omnitrophota bacterium | reverse complement strand
TTTTTGTACCATCGGAGAACTTCACCCGGCCACCTGGTCATTCGGCCACCTGACTAGGGAAACCCCATACCGGGTACCGAGGGGACAGGGTGCCGACCTTACGTGTCCCTTGCGTACACGGTACAGCGTTAGCGGTACAGGTTCCTGGAGCATTTCACTGGGCCACTCGATTCACACATTGGCGTAGCCATTTCGGCGGATGACTTGATAGGCTTTCAGGAGCTCGGCGATGCCCGTCTGGAGCGAGACCTTCGGCGCAAAACCGGTGGACTCGATCTTGGCGTTGCTGACGAGGTAGTTGCGCTGGTCCGGGTCCTGCCCGACCTGCGCCTCGGTCACAAATAGGTTCGGCAGGTGCTGCTTGATCTGCTCGCACAGCTCGCGCTTGGAGAGGTTCGCATCGCTCAGGCCCACGTTGTAGGGCTCGTCCTGCATGTCCTCGAAGTGCGCCAGGCAGTGAAGGAAGGCGCGGGCGATGTCGCCGACGTGGATGTAGTTGCGCTTGAAATGGCCCTGGAACAGGACGATAAAGCCGTCGGTCACCGCGCGATAGACGAAGTCGTTGACCAAGAGGTCCAGTCGCATCCGCGGGCTCACCCCGAAGGCGGTCGCCAGACGCAGCGTGAGGCTGTTCTTCGCGTCCAGCACCGCCCGCTCGGCCTCCACCTTCAGCCGCCCGTAGGTGGAGATC
Organism: Candidatus Omnitrophota bacterium; assembly: GCA_016196415.1. The sequence continues at coordinate 18,824 of JACPXS010000072.1, read as the reverse complement.
GGGCGCAGTGGCGTCTCCTCGGTGCACAGGATGCCGTTCTGCCCGATGCCGTAGCCGCTGTTGGTCGTCGGGAAGATGATGCGCTGCGAGCGGCTGCGCAATTTTAAGAGCAGCAGGACCGCATCGAGGTTCACGCTTTTGGCCTCGAGCGGATCGTGCTCGCACGCCGGCGCACCGGTCAGGCAGGCCAGTGGCAAGATGGCGTCTGCCGTCTTCAGACAACGCGCTATCACGGTCCGGTCGCGGGCGTCACCACGGACGATCGATAGCCGACCCTGGTGGCAACAGTCCAACAACGAGGTCTGCGCGTAGAGAAAGTTGTCGATGACGGCCACATCGTGGCCTTCCGCCAAGAGGGCGGGCACTAGGATAGCCCCGAGGTACCCCGCCCCCCCGGTCACGAGGAGACGCATGACGGCTGTCTCCTGACCTCACCGGCTTCGTGCTGAAGGAACCAGTGGTAGGTCCGCTCGAGTCCTACCCGCAGCGGCGTCCGTGCTGACCAGTTGAAGCTGTTCATGAGGCTCGAATCCAACCGTTTTTCCGGCGCACCATCCGGCCGCTGCTGGTCCCAGTGAATCTGACCCGTAAAGCCGACAAGCTCCTTGATGAGGGCGGCCAGCTCGCGCACAGTCTGGGTCTGACCGGAGCCCACATTGACGGGCGTCTCGCCGCGGGCGCGCTCAAGCAGCACCTCGCAGGCCTCAGCGAGATCATCTGCGTAGAGGAATTCCCGCTTTGCCGCACCCGTCCCCCACAGCATCACGCTGTGGTCCCCCTTCGTCCGGGCCTCATGGAGTTTCCGAATGAGGGCTGAGATCACGTGGGAGGTGTCCGGATCGAACGAGTCGCCGGGACCATAGACCGTGCAGGGGATGGCCGTGATGAAGTTCGCGCCATACTGTCGCTGATAGGCTGAGCAGAGGGTCATGCCGGCCCATTTAGCGACAGCGTAGGGCTCGCTGGTCGGCTCCACCGGACCCGTCATCAAACAGTCGATCGTCATGGGCTGCGGGCACGCTTTGGGATACATGCAGCTGCTGCCGAAATTCAACAGTCTCTTGACACCAGCCTTCCACGCTCCATGGATGAGGCTGCTCTCAATGATCAGGTTCTCATAGATGAACTCCGCGGGGACGGCGACGTTCGCCAGAATCCCTCCGACTTTCCCCGCGGCGATGATGACGACATCGGGCCGTGCTCGTTCAAGGAACCGTTGCACCATCGGGCCGTCCAGCAAATCCACTTCGGCCCTGGTGGCGGTCAGAACCCGCACCCCGGCACGCCCGGTGAAGCGGCGCACCAGCGCGGAACCGACCAACCCCGTATGGCCCGCGATGTACACCGTCGTGTCGTTGTTAGAAGGGTCCCTTGAAGCGCTGCTCATAGCTGTAGAAGGACTCACCCGCCAGGTCGGTCTCCCCCAACTGCAGCATCCGCTCGGTGGTCCGGATGATGCTCACCGCAGAGGGATAGAAGAGGTTCTCCAGGGGCCGGGTCGTGGGACAGGGCGCGTGAGCGAACCCCAGGCGTTCCACGGCGTGATCCAGCTGCCCGAAGCAGTCATGGCCCACGCGAGCCGCCAACTCCGCCCCGAAACCGCTGAACGCCCAGTCGTTATCGGCCACGATGCAGCGCCGGGTCTTGCGCACCGAGTCTATGATGGGCTCCGCGTTCAGCGGCGCCGCCGTGCGGACATCGATCAGCTCCAGCTCGACGCCCTGTTTCGAGAGCACGTCCGCCGCCTTCATAGCTTCCACGTTCATCCAGGAGGTGCTCACGACAGTGAGATCTCGTCCCGGACGGCGCACCACGGGGAGCCCAAGCGGAACCGCCTGGTCCTCGTCGACATCCCCTTCGACGTCGTAGAGCCACCGGTGCTCAAGGAAAATGACCGGATTGTCGTCTTGGATCGCGGCGCGCAACAAGCTGTACGCATCCTGCGGCGAGGACGGCAGCACGACTTTGAGCCCTGGAAAGTGCGCAAAGACGCCGTGGAGCGATTTGCTGTGCTGCGCGGATTGGCCCCAGCCGCGGCCGATCACCGCCCGGATGACCAGCGGCAGGCGCAGCCGCCCACCGCTCATGTAGCGCAGGTTGGAGGCCATGTTGGCGATCTGGTTCATCGCCAGCAGCATGAAGTCGACCCGGATATGCACGTGGATGGGCCGCAGACCGGAGATCGCCGCGCCCACCGCCACGCCAGTCATCGCCTCTTCCGAGAGCGGCGTGCCGAAGCAACGCTCAGCGCCGAAACGCTCCACAAGACCCGCGGTACTGCCGTTAATCCGCTTGTGATCCTGCACGTCAAGGCCGAACACAAAGACCGATGGATCACGCTCCATCTCATCCGCGAGCGCCTTGGCTAACGCCTCCCGATAGGACAGGCGCATCAGCATCCCCCCACCTGCCTGCTCGCCTCCGATGAGCCAACCTGGCCCTTGAGCGTCCTTCGGCCCTGCGGGCCGACGACCGGGAGGCTCATGCCCACACGTCCGCGTAGAGTTCCTCCGGCCCGGCAAACGGCGCCTGCTGCGCGGCCTGTACGCTGCGCTCGATCTGCGCATCCACCGATGAGCGAATCTGGGCAAGCTCGGCGATCGAGCAGCCCTCCTCGAGCAGCGCCCCCTCGAAGCGGAGCACCGGATCGCGCTGCGACAGTTCCTCTGGCGTCGGACGGCGGCGGTAGCCGACATCGAAATCTTCGCGGGGGCCGACATGCTCCAAGAATCGCAGGTAGGGACAATGCAGCAGGCCGGGCTTTGGATCATCGAGCATCCGCCGGAGGAGGTGCCGGGCCGTCCGCACCACGCCGAGGAGATCGCTCCCGTCTTGGCTCATCACATGGCACTGAAATCCCTGGACGGCTTCCGGGATGGAACGGAAACCCTGCCGCTGGCTGGCCGGGGTATGAATCGCCAGCCCGTTGTCTTCACACACGAAGACCACCCGCAGCCGCTTCAGGCATGCAAAGTTCAGGCTTTCCCAGAACACCCCTTCCTCGATCGCCCCATCTCCGAAAAAGACCGCCACGAAGTCCTTCGAGCCTTGATAGGCGCGGGCGAGCGCCGCGCCGACCGCCAGCGGGATCGTCGTGGCCACCACGGCGGAGGTGGCCAGCAGTCCGTGTTCAGGCGAGGATAAGTGCATGGAACCGGCTTTTCCCTTCCCCACGCCGGTCACCTTGCCATACAGCTCTGCAAAAAAACGATCCGTGTCTTCTGTGAGCGCAAGATAGAGCGCATGGTTGCGGTAGGTGCCAAAGGCGGCGCTGCCCGACGGCAGCGCGTGACAGACCCCGATCGGAATCGCCTCCTGCCCGATGCCGAGATGCACCGGTGTCTTGATGTCATTCGTGTCGTACTCGCGCCGGATCGCCTCCTCGGCGCGACGCGCCAGAACGAGTTTCCGGTACAGCGGCAGCGCCTCGGCGCTCGGCAGCGGGTTATGGCTTGAAGTAGGCCTTGAGGGTTTCCGCAGCGTAGGCGATGTCGTCATTGGTGAGGTACTGATGCACGCCGAAATGCAAGCCGGTGCGTCCGATGCGCTCCGCGACCGGGAACGCGCCTTGCCGGTACCCAAGGAAGGCGAATGCCTGGTGTTGGGTTGGCAATGAGCCGAAGAGCGTCTTGCACTGGATACCGCGACCCTCAAGATGTTGATAGAGGCCCCCAATGGATTGCCGGCCCTCACGCAACACCAGGGGCAGCGCGTGGGGACAGATGACTTCACCCGACCCGTCTCGGTAGAGAATCAGATGCTCTTCGAGGGGCGCTAGCACGTCCCACAGGCCGGTGAGATGGCGTCGGCGGATCGCAAACGTTTCGTCAAAATGCTCGATCCCTTCAAGCCCGATGGCCGCTTCCAGATCGTTCATTTTCGAGTTATAGCCCACGCGATCGAAGGCAAAATAGAGCCCTCCGCCGCGGCGCCCATGCGAACGGATGGAACGGCAGATGGCAGCCAGCTCCTCATCCTGGGTGACGATCATCCCTCCCTCCCCGCTGCAGATGAGGTGGGCCGCATAGAAACTAAAGATCCCCAGGGTGCCAAACAAGCCGACGACTTGGCTCTTGAGCGTCGCGCCGTGCGCCTCGCAGCAATCTTCTATCACGGCCAGTCCGTGCCGCTCGGCGATGGCGAGGATCTCCTGCATCTGGCACGGCTTGCCCATGGTGTGCACGACTTGGATGGCGCGAGTCCGCGGGGTGATCGCGGATTCAATCAGCGTGGGGTTGATATTGAGCGTCTCCAGCTCGACATCGACGAACCGTGGCACCAACCCGGCCGCCAGGATGCAGTTGCCGGTGGCCGCAAAGGCCAGGGCGGGCGTGATCACTTCATCGCCCCGCGCGGCACCCCGCTCAAGCAGCGTCGACATCGCGACGATGCCGGCATCCGTTCCGGAGCTTGTGGCGACGGCATGGGCGTACCCGAATCGCTTGGCAAACTGCTCTTCAAAGTAGCGGACATTCGGGCCTTCGGATACCCAGTTGCGGTTGAGCGCCTCCTCAAGCCATCGACGGCCTGACGGGCCGACTTCAAGATGGCCGAAGGCGATCCGATAGCGCGACGGCGTCGCATCCGATAGCGTGGGGATCGTGGCCTGGTGCATCAGACCGGTGTGGATGCCCTGGGGCGCTCAAGCCATTGTTTGATCACCGGCACCGCGGCCCACAGCCCTTCAACCGCGTAGTCGGCCAACCCGTGACAGTCCGCCTCGAGTTGTGCCCCATATCCGGTGCGAACAAGCAACGTTCCGGCGCCAACCCGGCGCCCCAGCTCGAGATCGCAGCGCTTGTCACCGATCACGAAGCACGTCCGCAGATTCAGGTTCAGTTCGCGTGCGGCTTGCTCCATCAGGCCGGGTCGTGGCTTTCGACACGCACACTGATCGGCCGGCGCGTGCGGACAGTAATAGATCCCGTCGAGCTGGACCCCTTCCATCGCCAAAAGCCGCTCCAGTCGTCCGTGGATCTCGCCTAAACGCTGCACACTGAGGAGCCCGCGTCCGATCGCGGACTGATTCGTGACGACCACCAGTCCAAGCCCCATCTGACGAAGCTGGCGCAGCGCCGGCCCCACGCCAGGGATCAGCTCGACCTTCGCCGGATCTGAGAGATAGTGGCACTCCACCATGATGGTGCCATCACGGTCCAGGAAGACGGACCGAGGGCTCATCCCACGGAGGCCAGAGGAACCGGGGCCAACGCCACGACCTTCACGTCGGCCTCCGAGAGGCTGGGCATGCCCGGCAATGGGAGCACGATCATCCGCTCCATCGGAATCCCGAGTACCAGCAATGGGTTCCCCGGTCCCTCGCCAGCCGGCAATGAGGTCACCACGATCCGGTCGTAGTCTTCGGAGGGGACATCGCGGATGCTGCGCACCTGGTGCCCAAGAAACCGTTGATGCTCAACGGCGTCATCCACGGCGACGCCGGCAAACTCGAGCCCCATTTCCTGGATGGTCAGAAAGGCAATTTCAGCCAGCTCGCCGGTCCCGAAGAGGAGGACTCGCCGAGCGCCGGCGTGCGCCAACATGACGAGCTGCTCCCTCAGAGAGCGACGGACACGGCTGTAGAGTTGCAGCGAGTACTGGACGAACTCATAGGTGAGGCGGGATTTTTCGAGGATGCCTGTTGGCGTGATGAGGTAGCGAATCCGGCTGCGCTTCGTCCCTCTGATTTTGATGTAGCCCTTCTTGGTGAGGCGATACAACAGGAGGTTGGTCAAGCCGAGCGCCACGCCGATGCGCTTTGACAGATCCCGTTGGCTAGCATGAGGCGTACGGGTCACCTCCGTCAGGAGTTGCATCTCCCGATATGAGCTGGAATTCATCCAGGCTTAGCGGGTGGGGGGTCGCAAATCGAGCTGTTCAGATGGTGAACGATGTTGATGCGATTTGACGGAACGCGGGGTCGATGACTGCGGCGGGCAAACGTTTTTGATGTTCATGAGATGAAGATGTTCATTCGATGAACATGGTACAGGATTTCTCAATCCTGTCAATCTAAAAATGAGCGATCAGCCGGGCGGGTGCTGGCGGAACCACGCAATGGTGCGCTGCAGGCCGGTATCCAGCGAGACGCGAGGCTCCCAGCCCACGAGCGTCTTCGCTTTGGTGATGTCCGGACGGCGTTGCTTGGGGTCGTCCGTCGGCAGCGGGCGAAATTCAATGCGGCTGGGGGTGCTGTTGAAATACCCGAGGATTTTCTTGCCGATCTCGAGGATCGAGCGCTCATCGGGATTGCCCAGATTGACCGGTTCGTGGTAGGTCACTCCCATGAAGCGCACGATCCCTTCCACCAAGTCATCGATGTAGCAGAAGCTACGGGTTTGCGAGCCGTCACCAAACACTGTGAGCGGCTCCCCCTTCAGCGCCTGGCTGATGAAGGTGGGCACCGCGCGCCCGTCGTTGAGCCGCATGCGCGGGCCGAACGTGTTGAAAATTCTCACGATGCGGGTATCAACGGCGTGCTCGTGGTAGTAGGCCATCGTAAGCGCTTCGGCAAACCGTTTTGCCTCATCGTACACGCCCCGAGGCCCGACAGGGTTGACATGGCCCCAGTAGGTTTCCGGTTGGGGATGGACTTGCGGATCGCCATAGACCTCCGAGGTGGACGCCAGGAGAAATTTCGCGCCCTTGGCCTTGGCAATGCCCAGCGCGTTGAGCGTTCCCAGCGAACCGACCTTGAGGGTTTGGATGGGATATTTGAGATAGTCGGCTGGGCTGGCAGGCGAGGCAAAATGGAGCACGCCATCGAGCGGCCCTTCGACGTCCAAGGGCTTGCTGATGTCGTGCCGGATGAGACGAACGGCCTTGCGAGCCACCAGCTGGGCGATGTTGGCTTCGCTGCCGGAGATGAAGTTATCTACGCACGTGACGCTGTGCCCATCGGCGATGAACCGCTCGCACAGATGCGAGCCGATGAACCCCGCTCCGCCGGTCACCAGTACCTTCATTCCACCACTCCTGGGATGATCTCCTGCAGGAACTCCTCGGCCTTGCGCTGCGTCTCCAGATGCGCTTGCACCGCTTCGGCGGCTGTCCGAACCACCTTCATGCTCCGGGGCGTGTTCGGCGCACGCGTGCTCAGGCCACGGCGCTCCAGCGCATTGAGCCGATCGAGGACAGAGCGCCTATCCGCATCACGATGGGCGCGCTGTTCACGGGTCGAGGTTCAAGGCTCTAGGCACGAGAGTCCCCTTGAACCTTGAACGCCCGTCATGTTGATAGAGGCTATGACTAGGAGGCGGGGTCGCAGCCGACTTGGATTTCTCGGAGAGGAGACAGGTGGTGCTGAGCCATGTAGCGCTGGATGAACTCAAAGCGTTGTTAATGCTTGGGCCTGCACCGGGGAATTATGACGTACCCTCAATGCTTACGGTTGAGCAGACAGCGTACTATCTTTCATCACCGCAGTCAAGGCCCTGAAAAACGTGCCAGGCACGTTTTGGTCAAAAAGTGACAGGCACGTTTTTCATTTTTCGGGCGGCCGCCGACCCACCACGATGAGATGGCCGGCCAACGAGACCGCCCACCGCTGCCTGCCAAGCCATCGATCACACGGGTGCAAGAGACGTGCGCAGCGGGCGCCGAACCCTTCATGCAATTTATAGAGCATGCGCACCGGAAGAATCAGCCGTCCTTGGACGCTCACGCTGCCCCATCCCGCCCGTTGCACGTCGCGCACGACCTGCCCCGGGGTGACGAACTCACAATGCACGGGCGGTTCCGCGTGCGGTCGAACGGCGCGTCGCCACCGCTTGATCCCGTCGTAGAGCGCAAACGCATCCAGCGCATACCGGTTGACCATGGTGAAGAAAAATCGCCCCCCGGGTTTGAGGACGCGCAGCACTTCGTGATACGCGGCCAGGATGTCTGTGCGGTGAAGGTAGCGTAGGACCTCGATCGCGATCACGGCGTCGAAGGAGGCGTCCGGAAATGGCAAGGACCCGACGAGCCCATCCTGAATGCGCTGCCCTGGATTGCGCTGCTGCGCGATCCGGCGCATCGTAGCAGATGGCTCAACCCCGGCCACCTGAAAGCCCCACTGGGACACGAGACGTACCTGGTCTCCTGTTCCGCAGCCAGCATCCAGGATTCGGCTCCCTTGAGGCAGCTCGCCAAGGGTGTCTCGGAGGCAGGTGATCACCTCCTGTCGACCGTAGGCAAACGCCGAGGCATACGGATCGACCGCCATCGTGTCATACCATTCGATAAACTGCTCGACGCCTGTGTCATGCACCGCCACGGCGCGCTCACGAATGCGCGCAACATCCCTGTCCCATGACGGATCGAGACTGGCGTAGTCTCCCATCGCCATGACGTGTAACCGGCCTTCAGCCCTCAGGGCGTGCGCGCGCTTGAGCCAGGCTTCAAGGATTCGGAACGGCACGTCTGATTGCTCGGCAAAATTGGATGGATGAAACCAGAGATGAAACACCTCGCCTCGCGCTGTGGCGCGATCCAGTGCCATGAGGCCCTTCCAGCGCAAGACGGCGGGAGGGATCAACCGTCGGAGGCCCCGGCGGCCCATGAGCAACAGGCTGTCCGGCACATTCAGCAGCCCATGCGCATCGACCATCGGGCGGACGGTTCGTGGGCAGATCGGAAGGCCATAGGAGGCCAGATGCAGCGCCCGTCGTACCGGACGGATCGGAATTCGCTCATACCACCGCGCCGTTTTCCCCCGATAGACCGTGATGCCCGCCGCTCGCAAGAGCGCGTGGTATCCCTCGACATTCCGCGGGAACACAAACGCGTTGAAGGGGAGCCCTCGTTCGCTATGGAGTGCGCGGGCAGCCGAGAGGTCAGCCCAGACCGTTTCGCGAGGGACCCGGCGCTCGTCATACGGCAGATGGCAGAAGGAATGGCTTCCGATCTCCTGCGGGGGCGTGGCCTGCTGGATCAGACTGATGAGATCGTGGGCGTACCAGAGCGGGTCGTTGAGCTGGTCCTGCGGGGGGTGTTGGAAGAACCAGTCGCGCGGCGGCACGGCTTGGGACCATCGGACAATTTCAGGATGGGCCTGTTGGCCGGTCCAGCGGCACTCCGTTGCCATCAAATGCCCGACGACCGCCCACGTCGCTCGCACATCGTAGGCGGCAAACAGATCAAGTAGGCGCGTGACGATGGCGCGTTCGCGTCCGAGGGCTTCCCTCGCCTGGGGGGTCAAGAGCACATCGCAAACCCCCCAGGCCAGTTCGAGGTCGATGGAAATGGTGAGCGCCCCTGCGTGGGCCATGCGACGGCTCATGCGCGAGTCGGGGTGAACATCTTTTGCGCCGCCCGATAGGTCTCCGGAGTCCCGATGTCCATGAAACGGCTCTGGCTACGGTAGCCGTACAGGCCATGGCCGATCAGGCGAGGAAAGACGTCTCCCTCCAGTGACACCGGATGACCAGTAGGAAGGCTTGACAGGACGTGGCGAGCCATCAGATAGATGCCGGCATTCACCCATCCCGGACCGGCTTGCGATTTTTCCTCAAAGGCCGATACGAGCCCCTGGGGGTCTGTGTGGACGCGACCATACCGAGCGGCATCAGGCACCTCGCTTAAGAGGATCGACGCAGCGGCGCTTCGCTGCCGGTGCCAGACCCAGAACGCGGGAAGATCAGTCTCGCAGAACGAATCCCCGTTCATCACCAGCACCGTGTCAGCGCTGAGCAGCGGCAGCGCAAATCGCAATGCCCCGGCCGTACCAAGAGGAGCGGGCTCTTGAGCATAGCGAAGACGAAGCGGGCCATACGCGTGGGCAAACACGGCTTCGAGCTGCTCGCCTAAGTACCCAGCACAGACCACGACGTCCCTGAAGCCGGCAGCAGCGATTTGATCGAATGGGTAGCAGAGGAAGGGCCGCCCCCCGATCTGCGCCAGCGCTTTGGGGCGATCCGGCACTTCAGATCGCAGGCGGGTTCCGAGACCGCCGGCCAGGATGGCGACTGTCACCGAGGCGATCTCGTCAGCCAACCGAGGAATGCTCCATGGAGTGAGGACACGTCGGAGGAACGACCACAACACAACCGCCTGATCCTTATCAAGAAATTATGACCGAGCTTCCGAGAACCGTCAAGCCACGAAATCCGCAATGAGCTGCCCGATGCGGAGTGACGCGGTGGCGGCTGGGGAGGGAGCGTTCAGGACATGAATCGCGTGATCCTGCTGAACGATCTTGAAGTCATCGAGCAGGAAGCCGGAGTCATCGACCGCCTGCGCCCTGACGCCGGCCTCAGCAGGCACCAGATCCCCGGCGCGAATCTCAGGTACCAGGCGCTGGAGCGCGCGAACGAAGGTGGATTTGCTCAGCGACCGATGCAGCTCGCTCAAGCCCATCCGCCAATGCGCTCGCGCCATGCGCCAGACGCCGCGATGACCCACCAAGCTCAGGGTGTCGCTGAGGCTGAAATCGGTTTTCCGATACCCTTCCCGTTTCAGGGCCAGCACCGCGTTCGGCCCGGCGTGCACGCGGCCGTCGATCGAACGGGTGAAGTGCACGCCAAGAAACGGAAATCGCGGGTTGGGAACCGGGTAGATGAGCGCGTTGACCAGGTGCCGGCGCTCAGGAATGACGTCGTAATAGTCGCCCCGAAACGGCACGATCTGCAGCGCCGGCACAGCACCGGCGAGCATGGCCAGACGGTCGACGTGCAGGCCGGCGCAGTTCACCAACGAGCCTGCGTGCACTGCGCCATTGGTCGTTTCAATGAGCCAGGACTGCTCGCGCCGCGCGAGCCGATGCACCCGGCTGGACGTCTGCACGATCACCCCGCGCGCCCGGATGAGCTCTCCCAACCGCCGGGCGACGGCGCCGTAATCGACAATCCCCGCGCCTGGAATATGCAACGCCCTCACCCCTCGCGCATGGGGCTCGATGCCTCGCAACGCCTCGGCGCCGATGAGCGTCAGCCCCGGCACGCCGTTGGCCAGCCCGCGCGCGTGGAGCGCGTCCAAGGCCGGCACCTCCGCCGGCTCGGTTGCCACGATCAGCTTGCCGCAGAGGCGATGCGGGATGCCCTGCGACTGGCAGAAGCGCACCAGGAGCTTGGCGCCTTCCACGCACGTCTTCGCTTTGAGCGAGCCGGGCCGATACGAGACCCCGGAATGGATCACGCCGCTGTTGTGCGTGGTTTGGTGCGCGCCGAGGGTCGGTTCTTTTTCGAGCAGGATGATCCGGCGGCTTGGAGATCGCCGGGTCAACTCGTACGCGGTGGCCAGCCCGACGATTCCACCGCCGATGATCGCGACGTCATACGGTGTCGTCATGGTATCAAGCACCAATCACCAAATCCCAATCACCAAATAAGCTCCAATGACCAAACTCCACATTCCAAACGTTTGGAGATTGGAATTTGGATCTTGGAATTTATTTGGTCATTGGGATTTGGTGCTTGGAATATCCTGCGGGTTCAGGAGAGAAGCCAGGCGATCGCGGCGGCTTGGATGGATGAGGACATAGTTGTGGCTGCTGAATGTTCCCAGCCTCTCGATGCTCGCTGGTGTGAGTGTGCCCTGCCCATCGGCGGGACGAGTCGAGGGATCGACGACGTCATAGTGATACATGCGGTAGTCGCGCTCGCGGAAGAACGCTCCCAGCGCCTGCGGCTTGATGCCGAAGCCCTCGAGGAACCACGGCTCGATTTCGCAGAGAATCGTCGGATGGTGCCGTTCAATGAGCCGTGCTGCGCCCTGCAGCGCGAGGAGGTCGGCCCCTTCGATGTCGCTTTTGAGGAGCGACACGTCGGTCAGCTCCGGCAGGAAATCATCCAACGCCACCACCTCGCACCACACCTCCCGCGTCTGATCATAGGGCGCATAGAGGTCCTTGCCCTTCCGCTGATCGTTGCGTCCGGCGAAGTGGGCGAGCCCGGCCGAGATTGCGCCGGAGCGCTGCACCGGCAAGGTGAAGGCCACTCGGCCGTTGCGGTTGCCGCAGCCTTTGCCGAACAGCTCGACGTTCTGGATCCCCAACAATCGGCCGACCAGCCGGCACGTGGCATAGGTAAAGGGCACCGGCTCAAACGCGTAGACCCGGCCTGAACGCCCCACCGCGCGAGACAAATGATAGCAGTATAAGCCGAAGTTCGCGCCGATGTCGATGGTCGTCTCCCCCTCGCGCACCGCCAACCGGACCACATCCACTTCAGGCTCGGTCCAGGTCCCGCGGCGGATGTCCCAGGCCTTTGCGAGGCCCTGGATGACGCGGTAGGTCCGCTCGTTGAGCAGCGGGTACATGGCCTGCTTCAGCAACTTCCGAGCGGCGGAATCAGCTGGCATGCAATCCTGCGGCGGTTGTCAACCCGGCAATCGCGCGTTCGATCGCCTGAGTGGTGAAGGTCGCATGGGGCATCTGGAGATGGCAGGCGGACAACCGGCCTTCAATCGGCCGGCCCTGCCGCAAGTCGCGCACCAAGCGCTTGATGAGCGCGGGGTGCTCCAGCGGGGCCCCGCCGTCGAGCTGCCGCTCGATCACGGGAGCGAGCGCTTCATTCCCCGTCCCTTGAATGGCATGAAAGACGCTGTGCAGGTGATCCTCATTGGGGCCTCGGGAAAACTCGATGCGATCCCTCATTCCCTTAAACCCTTCGTCGGTGGGATAAAAATCAAAGTCCCTGACAATTTTTAAATCCAGCTGAGCGGAGAACCCCATCTGCTCGGCCCACCGGCGTAAGGCGGTTTCGCGATGTTTCAGGAACGGGATGCGCTTGATGCGATCTTTCCACGTCGTGGGATGCTGATTGCTCCAGAGGCACAGCGTGATCGTCAAGCTGCCGGGATAGATCGGCAGATGCGGTTTCCACGCGTCGACAAACGCGATGTTGTGCAGCGCATGGCGCTCGCGCTCCACCACGCTCATGGCATAGAGCTCCCGCTCGGCATCCAGGGCTTGCGGGCGGGTAAAGAGCCAATGCTCGTACCCGGGCCCGAACAGATTCAGGGTGGTCAGCAGCATGTTGCCGTGATGATGGATCGTTTTGCTGGAGATGTTGGTTTCGCCACCCGGCAGCGGAATCCAGCAGTTGGCCAAGAGGTGAAAATAGGCGTTGAGCTCGATGTCGATACCGACCACCGGATAGTTTTGCTGATTGAGGACACCCGGCGTCGAGAGATAGTGCTGCAGGACATGGGTGATGAACCCGCGGTCTGCTGCGATGTCTTCCAGCACCGGCCGGCTCAAACTAAGAATCTCTATCAAAATGAGCGTTGCTCAAAGCTCTAGGCTGGAGGCTCGAGGGTCACGCACGTGCCGAGAGCCTCGACCCTTGAGCCTCGAGCCAGAGCGCCCAGGGTCATGGTGATAGGCGCTCAAGGTGCCATGATCACCCCGTCGCACAGTATCAAGATGATCCATGCCTTGGATGTGGCCGACGGCGCGCAGCCGCGCCCTCCAGCACGCCAGCCACCACGGACCACGTGGCTGCGGCGCCCTCATGAAGGTGGATGCGCGCGGAACCACTCGACGGTGCGGCGCAGGCCCTCGGCGAACGGCACCCGGCCCTCCCAGCGTAACAGTCGTTTGGCTTTCGAGGAATCCGCCAGCGTTCGTTGGACATCGCCGGGACGCGGCGGCTGAAAGGTGGGCGGGATCTTAAGGCCCATGATGGCGTTGAGCTCCCGCAGCAGGTCCAACACGGAGTGCTCTTCTCCAAGTGCGATGTTGAAGACCTCCCCGCTCACCCCCGGGGTCTGCGAGGCGAGGAGGGTCCCCTCAACGACGTTCTCCACGTAGGTGAAGTCCCGGGACTGCGTGCCGTCCCCATAGATGGGCGGCGATTCCTTGCGCAGCAACGAGGTGATGAACTTCGGGACGACCACCGCGTAATCGTTCTCCAGGCTCTGGCGCGGGCCAAAGACATTAAAGTACCGCACCGCCACGGTCTCCAGTCCGAAACCGCGGGCGAAGAGTCCGCAGTACAGCTCATCCGCCAGCTTCGAAGCGGCGTACGGGGAGATGGGGCGCGCGGGCTGATCCTCCCGAAGCGGCACCCGGGTGGTCTCGCCGTAGACGGAGCTGGAGGAGACGCAGACAAACCGCTTCACCTTGGCGTTGACGGATGCCTCCAGCAAATTGACGGTCGCCAGAACGTTGACGTCGGTATAGCCGTAGGGATCGCTCATGGACTTGGGGACGCTTCGCCAGGCCGCGGCGTGAATGACGGATTCAACCCCGGCGCAGGCGCGCGCGGCCAGCTGGCGGTCGCGGATGTCCCCGCGCAAAAACTCGAGGCGATCCCGAACCCCCGCCAGGTTGTCGAGCCGGCCAGAGGAGAGATCATCCAGCACGCGCACCTGATGGCGCTGGTTCACTAACGTCTCGACGATATGCGAGCCGATGAATCCGGCCCCGCCTGTCACCAGATACCGTGCCATCGCTCACTCTGCCTCCTGCTCTGCGTGATCGGACCTGGCGGGACGGCGCGAATCCGCCGGTCGGTTCCCGTCTCGACCCGGATCGCAACACGGCGAAGCCCCGCAGCCTTGAATCTGGATTGTCGCGATGCAGCCACGCGCGTTCTGGCGCGTTCGAAACCGCGCCCGGCACCGAGGACATCGAAGGACGAACCCTCCCTCGGCGCGGATGAGCCGTCCTCCGCAGAACACGCACCAGAACCTGAGCGGCCCGCACCGAGTCCCAGCGCCGCCGCGGCGCTGCGGCCGCGCAGCCCGACCCCCGCGCGGCATTGCTACAACTTCACCACACGGGCAAAGCGGCGAGGGGAATTGCCGTACTGATTGCGGGTATCGACACACTGCGATCCCATGCGCGGCCACGTGCCGGGATCGCCGACGACGAAGTCGAGCGTGTCGAGGCTGACGCTGGCGCCGGCATTAGCGGACGGGGACGCCGGGGTCGCGCAGGACGTCCCCGCCAAGCCCAAGAGCACGATTCGGGAGCCCTTCAAGGCGATGCGCCGCTCGTTGAGCGCGTGACCGATCTTCTCCACGACGTGCTCGGGCATCGCGCCGTTGATCTGGGTCGCCAGCTCAATGAACCGCGCTTCAAAGCCGTGGACCCGCACCTTCCAGGCCAGGTACATCGGATCTGAGGGGATGCAGTGGCCACCGATCCCCGGCCCGGGATAAAACGGCATGAACCCAAACGGTTTCGTCTTGGCCGCCTCGATGACCTCCCAGACGTCAATGCCCAGGCGATCGCAGATGAGGGCGATTTCGTTGACCAATCCGATATTGACCGCTCGAAACGTGTTCTCCAACAGCTTGACCATCTCGGCCACTTTGGCGGAGGAGACGGGCACGGTTCGGTGAATGGTGGTGCCATAGAGCGCCGTGGCCAGCTTCGTGCATTGCGGCGTGACGCCCCCGATAACCTTCGGGATCGTCCGCGTCGTATACGTGGCGTTGCCCGGGTCAATACGCTCCGGTGAGAAGGCGAGGCAGAAATCTCGTCCCACCTTCAGCCCCCGCGCGGTGAGCGCCGGCAGGATCACTTCCTCGGTCGTGCCCGGGTACGTCGTGCTCTCCAAGACGATCAACTGCCCCCGCCGGACCCGCTGAGCGATTTCCTTCGTCGCTGAGAGGATATACGACATATCCGGCTCGCGCGTTTTGCGAAGCGGGGTCGGGACGCAGATGATGATCGCATCCTGGGACGCGAGCACATGAAACGACGACGTGGCCTTGAGCCGATGCGCCTGTCGCAGCTTCCGGAGATCCTGGCTTGGCACATCGAGGATATAGGAACGGGCCCGGGTCACCCCTGCCACCCGCGCTGGATCCAAGTCGATCCCGGTGACGGTGAACCCTTCTTTGGCGAACTCCACGGCGAGGGGCAGGCCCACATACCCCAGCCCGATGACTCCAATGCGGGCGGTCCGGTTGGCGATCCGTTTGGCCAGTGGCACGCGGGACATCGTGTCTGTCAACTGAGGACGCCGTCTGGAGTCGAGTCGCCCGAACGACGCTGCGCGAGATAGGCGTGCAGGGCTTCCTCCCATGGTCGCAATCTCCTCCCTACCACATGCGACAACGCACTCGTCGCCAACACCGAATAGGCGGGCCGAGGGGCTGGGCGGCGCTGATCCGCCATCGAAATCGGCCGGACGAGCCGGCGAGATCCTCCCATCAACTTCACAATCCGCTCGGCAAACGCGACCCGACTACAGCCGCCGGCGTTGGCGAGATGGTAGATGCGCGGCCATCGCGCATCCCAATGGGCTAAGAGCCTCGCGCTCAGCTCCTGAATCGCTTCCGCAACGTCCACCGTGTAGGTCGGCGAGGTCACCTGATCGGCAAAGGCCTCGATAGGCTCGCCGGCCTGGACCTTCGCAACCACGTCATCGCAAAAATTCATCCGGCCTGGTCCAAAGAGCGTGCTGGGCCTCGCCACCACCGAGTTCGGCCGCCGCAGCACCAATCGCTCCGCCTCCCACTTGGATCGCCCATAGACGTTCACCTGATTGGGCTCATCCGTCTCATCGTACGCCGCACCCTTCTTGCCGTCGAAGACATAATCCGTGCTCACGTACACCAGGAGGGCCTCTCGTGCGCGCAATGCGCCGATGACGTTGGCCGTCGTCGTCACGTTCTGCGCCCGCGCCGCCTCAGGCTCCCGCTCGCACCGATCGACATCGGAAAGCGCCTGCGCATGGATGACCAGCTCAGGCCGGACGTCCTGGACCACGTGGCTGATCTCGGCGGCATCCAGCAAGTCGCACGCGACGGCGCACCCGGCGCCGGCGGCAGGCGAGGCGTGACGCGACAACCCGATGACCTCACCGAATCGTGCGAGCCAGCGGCTGAGGGCTTGACCCAGCAGCCCGGTTGAGCCAGTGATAAGGATCTTCACGGAGTCGCTGCGCAAGCGGACGCCACCAGTCGGCGTGCTCGCGATACCAGGCGATCGATTGCGATACCCCCTGCTCAAAGGACGTCTGCGCTCGCCAGCCGAGCGCACGGAGCTTGACATCGGTCATGGCGTAGCGCCGATCATGCCCCGGACGATCCGGGACGAATTGGAGCCGATCGTGAGGGTGCCCCATCGCCGAGAGGATCATCTGGGCCGTCTTAAGGTTCGTCTGCTCATGGCCGCCGGCGATGTTATAGATTTCCCCGGCACGTCCCCGTTCAATCACGACCTGGAGCGCCTCGCACACGTCGCCCACAAAGAGCCATGCCCGCCGCTGCTGCCCGTCACCGTAGATCGGCAGCGGCAACCCATCGCAACTATTCGTAATGCACAGCGGAATGAACTTCTCAGGGAACTGGCCGGGCCCAAAAATATTGGTGGGGCGCACGATGAGGACCGGAAGCCCGTACGTCGCTCGAACGGCCTGCGCCAACAGGTCCCCCGCCGCTTTGCTCGCCGCGTACGGGCTTCGGGGAGCCAGGGGGGCGCGCTCATCCACCGCGCCCTCGAGCACCGGCCCGTACACTTCATCCGTGCTCACATGGATGAACCGTTCCACCCCGCAGGCTTTCGCCGCCTGCAGCAGCTCGTACGTCCCCTCGACGTTCGTCCGAAGAAAGGGGGCGGCGTTGGTGATCGACCGATCCACATGCGTCTCGGCGGCGCAATGCACCACGAGCTGGCAGCCGTGCATCGCCTGCCGGACGGCGACCGGATCGCAGATGTCGCCTGGCAGGAACCGGTAGCGGACGCTTGGCTCGACATCGGCGAGCCGGTTGCGCAGCCCCGCATAGGTCAGGACGTCCAGATTCACGATCTGGTCATCCGGATGGCGGGTGAGCCAGGAGCGGATAAAGTGGGCGCCGATAAACCCCGCACCCCCCGTTACAAGTAGCCTCATTCCCCCACCCGCCCCAAGCCGTCACGGAATGTGGAGCCCCCCGGACAGAGCCCGTGGCGCCTCCCCCGACGCCCGTCCCTCGCGTTCGCTCGGGATCGCTCGGCCAGGATCCCAAGGCCAAAGGCCGAGGGATGGGGTAGCATCCTGCCTCGCACCGAGGGCCGTGCTCCCTCGGGCCGAGGCCCTTCGGGACGAGGTCGGCACGAGGTGAGCGAGCCCACGGCCGGCCTGTCCCGAGCCGCGTCGAGGGAAGCCCGTGGCGCGAGTCGAAGGATCGAATGCGGAATGGGGATTGCGAAGGGGCTCATCGCAGGACCGCTTGGGGGGAATCGGGAACGGTCGTCCCGCGGGCCTTCAGCGCGCGGTCCCGCACGAGCAGCGAGGCGCGGAAGAGCGTCTCCGGCAAGCCGGCGTCGGTCCACCACCCTTCCAGGATCTCATAGGTCATCTCCCCCATCTGGATGTACGCATTGTTCACATCGGTGATCTCCAGCTCTCCGCGGGCGGAGGGCCGCAAGGTCTTGATGATGTCGAAGACGCGCGCGTCATAGAGATAAATCCCCGTCGCGATGTAGTGGGATTTCGGCTGCTTCGGCTTCTCTTCGAGGCCCACGATGCGCCCGTCCCGCAACTCCGCCACGCCAAACCGCCACGGATCCTCAACCTCCTTGAGCAAGATCTTCGCGCCTGTGCCGGTGGCCGCGAAGCGTTCGACGGAGGGCTGAATGCTCTTCTCCACGAGGTTGTCGCCGAGCATCACCACGATAGGCTCGCGCCCTGCGAAGTGCTCCGCCAGCCCGAGCGCCTCCGCGATCCCGCCTTCGCCCCGCTGGTAGGTGTAGTTCAAATGCTTCAGACCAAACTCGTGTCCGTTGCCGAGCAGCCGGAGGAAATCCCCGGCGTTGGTGCCGCCCGTCACAATGAGGATCTCCGAAATGCCGGCCTCGACGAGCGTTTGCAGCGGGTAGTAGATCATCGGCCGGTCATACACCGGCAGGAGGTGCTTGTTCGTGACCTTGGTGAGCGGGAACAGCCGGGTCCCCAGGCCGCCCG
>JACPXS010000071.1 GCA_016196415.1 Candidatus Omnitrophota bacterium | reverse complement strand
GCTCCCGAAGCCGACACCAACGCTCACGGGGGCCTCCATCGATAGCTCCTCTGGAGCCTACCTCTACCCCCTCGGCGCAGCAACGAGCGCCAGCGTGATCACCTTCGCCGATCCGAGCAATGCCTCCGTGACCCACATCCAATCCACCGGAAAGGCGGGGAGCGGCGCGAGCAACTCCCTCTCCCACACGCTGGAGGCGTACGCCATCTCCTCGGGCAGCAGCCCGTTTTTCCCCTACGCCGCGTTCGCGTTGACGGGTGACATGATCGGGACAGGCGGGCTGACCGACAGCTACAACTCCAGCGTCAGCCCCTATGATCCCACGAACCCTGGCAGAAATGGGGACATCGGGATTAACGCCCTGAGCGGCCAAGTCATCGATCTGAGAAATCGCGGGACGGTGAAGGGGGCGGTGTGGTTAGGTCCCGCCGGCGGCAGCAGCAATCTCCGGATAGCCCCTACGGTTACGGTGGACAAGTACAAGTCGCTGTCTGCGAAGGAGGCGTATCCTCCAATTACCTTCCCAGGCTCATGCACCGGGCTGACAAGCCTGCCGGCTACGTGTTCTGTGGGAAAGACGGGACCGAACTTGACGATTAAAGGCGGAACCTGTACCCTCCCAGGAGGGACCTACTGCTTTAGTTACGTGACAGTAGCCGATGACGGATCACTCACCTTTAGCGGCAAGGCGACGGTGTACGTCCAGAATAAGCTTGAGTCTCTTGGCACCATCTCCCCGACCAGCCATCGTCCTGCCGAGTTGCAGATCAACGCGGGCGCGAAAGTCCTGTTGCGGGGGTCCGCAAAGCTCTACGGCACCGTCTACGTCACCAATCCTAGTGGCACAGGCACCGTTGTCCTTGGGAATGACACCAATGATTCCTCAGCAGAACTCTTTGGGGCGGTGGTGGCTGACCAGGTCCAATTCAGGAGCATGCTCTCATCCTTCACCGCGGCCCTTCACTATGATGAGGCGCTGAAGGCTTCCGGCCCGATGCGGCCGGCGGGCGGCTCGGTCACGATGAAGATGTGGAGAGAACTCAAGTAAACCGATCCGCCCGTCATCGGGAACTGATGGCGGGCGATTTTTGAGGGTCAAAAAGGTAGCGCTATCTTGACGCATTTCTCGTCGATATGATATACTTCGCTCACCTTCAACGAGGAGCGCATCCCCTGGTGACGATGTGGCCGAATTGGATTGATTTGATTATTGTCACGGTCATTTTTGGAACCTGTTACAACGGGTTCGTCAGGGGGATTCTGGCGGAACTCTTCCTGCTGATTGGCGCGGTAAGCGTCACAGCCATCACGGTGAACTACGCCGCGTGGCTGGCGCGATGGGTGCAGCAGTGGGTGGCGCTTCCGCCGCCGTTGATCGCGGTGCTGGGATTTTGGATCCTCTTTTTCGGCGCGTTGATCCTGGGCCATTGGGTCATCAAGCGGCTGACCGAGGTATTCAAATGGGAGCGCGTCCACTGGTTTGTCCAAAGCGTTGGGCTGTGCCTCGGGGGGCTGCGGGGGCTGTGGTGGTCGGGGTTCCTCCTCATCGTGCTCACCTCAAGCGGCTTGCCGGTTCTGCAAACGGCGGTTGAGCAGCGTTCCGTGCTTGGGCCTCGGCTCGTGAGCATGGCTCGGAGGGCGGTCTCTCAGGCGGCCGAACGATTTCCCGGCGCCCAGGATCGCGGGAGCGCGTTGGTTCCTCCGATCCGCCCGAACACGCCATAACATGTATTCGCTTCGCCAGCTCGATGAACCGATCTCCCTGACGAGGACTCGACGGCGCGATGGCCCTGATTCCTGAAGGGATCATTGATGACATCCAAGCCCGGGCGGATATCGTCGAGCTGATCAGCCGATACGTGCCGCTCAAGCGGGCGGGTCGCCACTTCAAGGCGAACTGCCCGTTCCATCACGAAAAGACCCCGTCGTTCATGGTGAACACCGAGAAACAGATCTTCCACTGCTTCGGGTGCGGCGTTGGCGGCAACGTCTTTAGCTTCCTCATGCAGCATGACCGATTGACCTTTCCGGAGGCGGTGCGGCAGCTTGGCGAGCACGTGGGCGTTCGCGTGCCCGATCGCGAGACAGCGCCCGATGCGACCCCGGCAACCGCCGCCACGGCGGCGTTGATGGAAAAAGTCTGCGCGTATTTTGAGCGCCTCTTGTCTGAGCCGCAGGCGGGGAAGGCCGCGCGCGCCTATCTCAAGGAGCGCGGGGTGTCCGAGCCGACGCGTCAGATGTTTCGGTTGGGTGTCTCACCGGTAGGCTGGAGCGGGCTGCTCGATACCGCGAGCGCGCGTGGGGTGTCCGCGGAGCAGTTGGAAGCTGCGGGACTCATGATTCAGGGAAGTTCGGGCTCCTACGATCGGTTCCGCAGCCGGCTCATATTTCCCATCATGGATGTCCGCAAGCGGATTGTGGGATTCGGCGGAAGGAGCCTCGATGGGCGGGAGCCGAAGTATCTCAATAGCCCGGAGACCGCACTGTACAGCAAGGGCCGGCAGCTCTTTGGCCTCACCCAGGCAAAAGACGCCATCGTCCAATCGAAGACCGCGGTGGTGGTTGAGGGGTATTTTGATTGCGTGGTGCTTGTCGATGGGGGCATCGTGAACGTGGTCTCCCCGCTTGGGACGGCCCTGACCACCGACCAGGTGCGCTTGCTGAAACGGTATGCCGAACACGTCGTCCTGGCCTTTGACGCAGACGCCGCGGGGGAGCAGGCCACGCTGCGCGGCATCGAGCTCCTCATCGAAGCCGGACTGCAGGTGCGCATTGCCCAGTTGCCGGCGGGGCTGGATCCTGACGAGGCCCTGCGCCGCCACGGGCGCGAGCGATTCCAGCAACTGCTGGACCAGGGCGTGAGCATCTTTGATTTCCTCATCCAACGCGCCCTCCGGCGCTATCCCGGGTGCTTGCGACGAGGCCATGCCGGTCTGGCGGAGGCGACCGAAGACACCGTGCGCGCCGCGCAGATGGTGCTCCCGACGATCGCCCGAGTGCCCGATGCGATGCTGCGCAGCGAATACGTGCGATTGCTCGCTGAGCGCCTGGCGCTCGATGAGCATGCGGTGGTGCAGGAGCTGGCGAAGGTCCAATCGCGCCTGAGCGCTGGATCCAGCGGGCGGGCGGCTACGGGTGGAACGGAGGCAGGCGCGAGCCCGTTGAGTCCACTCGCGCGCTCGGTGACGCAAGGTCCGGAGCGGCTCTTGACGGCCCTCGTCCTCGATGATCCTTCCCGATGGAACCGGGAAGCACACCGTCTCTCGCTCGATGCGGTGAGCGATCCGGCGTTGCGGCGGATCCTCGCCATGGTGTGCGAGCTCGAGGCGGCGGGTCAGCCGGCGACACCGGCGTCCATCATCTCGCGGGTATCGGAGGAAGGGCAGGCGGCGGTGGTCGCCGCGTTGGTCGAGTTGGCCCAGGCGACGGCGTCAAAAGAGGACGCGTTTGAGGACTGCGTTCGGCGGCTTCGCGCCAACACGCGCAAGCGCGAGCTGGCCGCCTTGCGGGAGCACATTCGCGCGGCTCAAGAAGCGGGCAACGCTTCGGAAGCGCAACGATTGTTGGCGGAGTACCAACAGCACCTCTCACCGGTTGCTTCAAGGGTCCAGAAGCCGACCGGCAATCTCAACGCCACAGCAGCGGTATCCTAACGTCAGGAGGCGGACGCCAATGGCGGAGATGGCGAAGCGAAAGCCCATGAGTGAGCGGCTTGCCCAGATCATCACCATGGGGCGGGACAAGGGCCGGCTGACCTACGATGAGCTCAATAATCTGCTGCCGGAGGATGTGGCCTCGCCGGAGGAGATCGATGAGCTCCTGACCCTCTTAGGCAAAGAGCACATCGAGATCGTGGACAAGCCCTCGATTGGCTCTCGCCTGGAAGATCGAGAGGAAAAGGAGCAGCGCGAAGAGGAGGCCGCCGAATTGGCGGAGGTCGGACAGCTCGATGATCCGGTGAAGATGTATCTCCGCCAGATGGGGCAGATTTCGCTCCTGACGCGCGAACAAGAGCTGGCGCTGGCGAAGAAGATTGAAGCCGAGGAGCTCGCCTACCGCGATACGGTGCTGCGGCTTCCAATCGCTCGTCGAGACATCCTCAAGCTGACGGACCTGCTGATCCACGGCGGGCTGAATCCGGAAGATTACTCCAAGGATGACCCGAATCTCAAGCGGGAAGAGCTCATCGAGCAGCTGAGCGGGTTGCGCAAGCGCCTCAGGAAAACCCGCGCCAAGGGCCGCGCACGAAAAATCATCGAGGCCTACCACCTGACGATCAAGGCGATCGAGTGGCTCGTAGAGCAGGTGGAGCGTTCCCTCCGAGGGCTTGAGCACGTCGAGCGACAGATTACGCAAGCCAAGCGGGCCAGGCGCGGCATGGCGGCGCGCTTGCGCGAGCTGCGCCGGAAGCGCCTTGAGTGCTTGCGTCAACTCGGGACTCCCGTGGAAACGATGCGCCTTGCGGTGCGGGACATCCGGCAGAAAGAGGCGGACTATACCAGGGCCAAGAAGGCCTTAGTGGAAGCCAACCTCCGGCTAGTGGTGAGCATTGCGAAGAAATACACCAACCGCGGGCTGTCGTTCTTGGATCTCATCCAGGAAGGGAATATCGGGCTGATGAAGGCGGTCGAGAAGTTCGAGTACCAGCGCGGCTACAAGTTCTCAACCTACGCGACGTGGTGGATCCGCCAGGCGATCACCCGCTCCATCGCCGATCAGGCGCGGACGATCCGGATCCCCGTCCATATGACCGAGACGATTAACAAGCTGATTCGGGTCTCGCGCGCCATCGTCCAAGAGACGGGGCGGGAACCCACGCCGGAAGAGGTCGCACGGGCCACCGGGATTCCGGTCGATAAGGTCCGGGGGATCCTCAAGATTGCGCAGGAGCCGATCTCGCTCCAGACCCCGATCGGGGAAGACGGGGATACCCACTTCGGCGATTTCATCGAGGATAAGCGCGCCGTCTCGCCGGCGAACGCGACAGCCTACAGCATGCTGCGCGAACAGATCGGCGATGTCCTGGTCACGCTCTCGGATCGCGAGCGACAGGTGCTCATGCTGCGCTTTGGGCTCCAAGACGGCTCGCCCAGGACGCTGGAGGAGGTCGGTCAGATGTTCAACGTCACCCGCGAGCGCGTACGGCAGATCGAGGCGAAGGCCCTTCGCAAATTGCGCCATCCCACGCGCAGCCGACGGCTGCGCAACTTCCTGGAGTTGACGTTCTCCCAAGAGAAAGGCAGCGTGGTCTAACACCCCGCAGGGCAGAGCAGGTAGTGCCTCAGTTTGACGGGGCCTGCCGCTGTGCCACCCCACCTGTCCTCGCCGCGCCGGACTATCGCCGTCGTCGGCTCCGGGCAGGCGGGGGCCCCGGCTCCGCGTCACCCGTCCAACTGATGAGGCATTACCGCAGAGCAGAAAAAGTGGGACGCAGGAAGTCCGAAGTGGTACAGTGGAGTGTTTACCTTTCGCGCTCCACTGTACTTGTCTTGGGCGGGGTTGCGCGCGAGGAGCAATGCGGCAGCAAAAGCGGATGACGCATCTCCACGCGCGCCAAGCGGATCGCTGAGTGAGGGTTGGGCCCGACGGGCCGGTAGCTCAGTGGTAGAGCAGCTGGCTCATAACCAGTTGGTCGGAGGTTCGATCCCTCCCCGGCCCACTCGAGAGCTTGTTTGGCGGACCCGCGAGCACAAGGGCAAAACGCCTGGGCGCATAGCTCAGCCGGTTAGAGCGCGTGCCTCACATGCACGAGGTCAGAGGTTCGAGTCCTCTATCGCCCACCATATCTTGAGCAAGAGGAGTCCTGACCAGAAGTGTTGCGAAGCAGAACTTCTCACATGCACGAGGTCAGAGGCTCGAGTCCTCTTGCGCCCAGGTTCTTTGAACATCTGTACGGATATTTTCGGCATTATTGTTTGTAAGGTCGTTCGTC
>JACPXS010000070.1 GCA_016196415.1 Candidatus Omnitrophota bacterium | reverse complement strand
TCCCCGGCCAGGCCGTGCAGGTACACGCCGAGCCGTGCTGCGTCAAAGAGGGCCAGTTTCTGGCCGAGCAGGCCTGCGATCATGCCCGTCAGCACATCCCCGCACCCGCCTGAGGCCATCCCGGGATTGCCCGTCTCATTGACGTAGAGCGCACCGTCGAAGCTCGCGACGACACTCCGGTAGCCCTTCAAAACCACGATGACGCGGTACTGCTTGGCAAACTCCAGGGCGATCTGCTCACGATCCTGTTGGACGTCCTGGGAAGAGAGCTTCACGAGGCGAGCCATCTCTCCAGGATGGGGGGTGAGGATGATGGGTAGGGTCAGCTTCTTCAAGAGAGGGACCTCCTCGGCCAGGGCGTTGAGTCCATCCGCATCCAGGACGAGCGGCTTGCGGGTCTTGGGCAACAGCTGTCGGATGAGCTCCTTCGTCTGCTGGTGCTGCGAGAGGCCCGGACCAATGGCGACGGCATCTCGCCGTTCAATGGCGCTGACAATGTCTGGCAACCCCTGGAGGCTCAGACTCCCCTCTTTGGTCTCCGGGAGTGGTACGAGCATCGCTTCGGTGAGCTTTTCGACCATCGGGCCATGGAGGCTCTTGGGGATCCCCAGCGTCACGAGCCCGGCCCCGACTCGGAGCGCCCCCATCGTGCACAGGGCCGCTGCTCCGCTGAGTCCCACCGAACCCGCCAGGAGAAACGCATGCCCCACGTCACCTTTATGGGTATCGGGCGACCGGGGCGGGAGGAGGCCTGGTTGCATCGTGAACGTTACCGAATGGCGATTGCGCTGGCGACCGCGACCGTCTCCACGTGCGAGAGGCTCACGTGGATCTGCAGGCGATGCCGCCGGTGGTCATGGAGCACGATGCGCGGCCGGCCCAGCCGGTCGTTTCGCACTTCGACCTGGTTCATGGCCAGCACGCGACGGGGGTCAACCTGAGAGACGGCTTTGATCACCGCTTCCTTCGCGGCAAACCGACCTGCCAGATGGAGGAGAGTCGTCCGGCGCCTGGCGCGCGCATACGCGGTTTCTCGCTCGGTGAACACCCGGCGCAGAAACGCGTCTCCGCCGCGAGCGATCGCGTTCCGAAGCCTGGACAGCTCCACGACGTCGACCCCGCACCCGATCGGGAGCGTCGCGCGAGTCCGGTTGGTTCGGGATCGGTTACGCTGGTTGGAGCGCATGGACCGTGCGCTGAGGTTGCAGGAGGGCCGCCATCTCCTGGACCGCGCGCTCAAACCCAACGGCGAGCGCTCGCACCACAATGGAAAAACCAATGTTCACTTCTTGGATCTCGGGAATCGCCGCAACAGCCCGGATATTCTCGTACTCAAGCCCATGCCCGGCCGCGACCGTCAAACCAAGCGCGTTGCCACCTGCCGCCGCGCGCGCCAAGGCGCTGAGGGCGTTTCTCCTGGCGAGGAGTGTGCGGGCAGTGGCGTAGCGCCCGGTGTGCAGCTCCACGATGGACACCCCAAGATCTCTCACCGCCGCCAGGTGACCGAGGACGGGATCCACAAACAGGCTGACCTCGATCCCGTGCGAGCCAAATGCGTCGATCAACGGCCGAAGTCGTCGAGACAGCCTGATCACGTCAAGGCCGCCTTCCGTGGTCAGTTCTTGGCGATGCTCCGGCACCAGCGTGACCTGAGCAGGTCGGACGGCAATCGCCCGCTTCACGATATCGGGCGCAAGCGACATCTCCAGGTTCAGGCGGGTCGCAATCGATCGCTTGAGCCGCTGCACGTCCCGGTCTTGGATATGCCGACGGTCCTCCCGGAGATGGCAGACAATGCTTTGTGCCCCGGCTCGCTCGCAGATCAACGCGGCCTCAACCGGATCAGGGGTGGGGCCCCGACGAGCCTGCCGGAGTGTTGCGACATGATCCACATTCACCCCGAGTCGGAGATGATGAGGCGTCATGGGTTCTCGATGGCTTCCAGCATCCGGAGCAGGTGCACCGCAGGTCTCACGTCATGGACGCGGACGACGTGCACCCCGCATCGGTGCGCGTACGCCACGCAGCCTAACGTCCCCCACACTCGATCAGCGAGATCGGCCTGGAGCGTTTCGCCGAGGAACGATTTGCGCGAGGGTCCGATGACCACCGGAAACCCCAATCCCACAAACTCCGGCAGCGCCTTCATGAGGGTCAGGTTGTGCGCGACGGTCTTCCCAAACCCGAGGCCCGGATCGATCAAGATGCTGGAGTGCGCAACCCCGGCGCGCTCGGTCCGCTCGGCGGCATCGGTGAGGAATGTCGCGACCTCCTCCACCACATGGTGATACCGCGGGCGGCGTTGCATGGTGCGCGGGACGCCACGCATGTGCATCAGGATGACTGCGGCATTGTGCTGTGCCACCACCTCAAGCATCCGGGGATCGCCCCGCAATGCCGTCACGTCATTCACGATGTCCGCCCCTGCCTCAAGCGCGCGGCGCGCCACCTCGGCTTTCGACGTATCGATGGAAATCGGGACGCGGATCGCCTCCGCCAGGCGCTCGATGACGGGCAGCACGCGGCGCAGCTCCTCATCGAGCGAAACCTCTCGAGCGCCGGGCCGCGTGGATTCCCCCCCCACGTCGATCGCATCGGCCCCCTCCTCGACCATTTCGAGCGCGCGTCGAATCGCCCGGGGCGAATCCTCATACGCGCCACCATCGCTGAAGGAGTCCGGGGTGACATTCAGCACCCCCATCACAAGCGGCCGGCCGGCGTAGCGCACCTGACGGCCGGCGCACGGGATGGTCCGTCCTCCCTGAAGGGGCTGCGAGGGTCGTCGCTCGAGGGTTGTGGCGGTGTTGTGTCGCCAACCCATCGCCGCGTCACGCCGATGAAGCGCGATTGTTGCTGGAGGACTCGGTGGGTGAAGGGACAGGCAACGGTTCGAGCGGACCGAGGAATCGTTTGACCTCTTCTCCGTCCAGAACCTCTTTCTCGAGCAGCGTGTTTGCGAGGGAGTCGAGTTGGGCGCGATGCTCAGCGAGCACCTTGCGGGCGTGGCCGTGGCAGGTGTCGATGAGTCGACGGATCTCCTCATCGATCAGGATGGCCGTCTGCTCGCTGTAGTTGCGCTCTTCAAACAAGTCGCGGCCCAGGAACATTTGGCGCTCGCGCTTGCCATAGGTGAGGTTGCCCAATCGCTCGCTCATCCCAAATTCGCAGACCATGCGGCGGGCCATTTCCGTGGCGGTTTCGATGTCATTCTGCGCACCCGTGGTGATCTCACGAAAGACCAGCTCTTCAGCCGTGCGGCCCCCCATCATCACCGTCATGCGGGCCAACAACTCGCTCTTGCTCATCGTGTAGCGGTCCTCGGTCGGCAGCTGCATGGTGTAGCCCAGGGCGTGCGCGCCTCGCGGGATAATGGAAACCTTGTGGATCGGGTCGGTGCCTGGTGTCAGCAACGCCACCAGGGCGTGCCCGGCTTCATGAAAGGCGGTGATCGTCTTCTCCTTCTCGTTCAGCATGCGGGTCTTCCGCTCCGGGCCGGCAATGACCCGCTCGAGCGCTTTCTCCAGCTCCTCGATCCCCACCACGTCTTTATTGAGCCGGGCGGCCAGCAAGGCCGATTCGTTGGCGAGATTGGCCAGATCCGCTCCTGAAAATCCGGGCGTCTGCCGAGCCACCGATTTCAGATCCACCTCTTTGCCAAGCTTGATCTTCCGCGTGTGCACTTTCAGAATCGCTTCCCGCCCTAAGATATCCGGCAAGCTGATGACGACCTGACGGTCAAAACGCCCCGGGCGCAGGAGGGCCGGATCGAGGACATCCGGGCGGTTGGTGGCCGCCATGAGGATAATGCCCTCCTGGGTGTCGAACCCGTCCATCTCCACTAACAAGGCGTTGAGCGTCTGCTCCCGCTCATCGTGCCCGCCGCCAATCCCGGCAAATCGCTGACGACCGACCGCATCAATCTCATCGATAAAGACGATGGCGCCGCGCCCTCCCTGCCGGGCGTTTTTCCGGGCCTGCTCAAAGAGATCCCGCACCCGACTGGCCCCTACGCCAACAAACATCTCCACAAAATCAGACCCGCTGATGCTGTAAAACGGCACATTGGCTTCGCCGGCCACCGCCTTCGCCAGCAAGGTCTTCCCGGTTCCCGGCAGCCCGATCAGCAGCACGCCCTTGGGGATCTTTCCGCCCAATCGCTGGAACCGTTTCGGATCCTTCAAAAACTCGATGATCTCCCGCAGCTCTTCCTTGGCCTCGTCAATCCCGGCCACGTCGTCGAACGTCACGCGCGTGTGCGTTTCGGGGGAAAT
>JACPXS010000069.1 GCA_016196415.1 Candidatus Omnitrophota bacterium | reverse complement strand
GAGAGCGGACGGGCGGGTCGTGAGCATCAGGAAGAGCGAACTGGCCAGGATCGCGAGGAGGCGCAAGGACAGGTCAGCGGCAAACAGCATCCCCTCCTGCCCGACCTCAAGCGGCCCGACCGTGAAGAGCACTGTCCGGTTCGCCGGATGCCAGAATCTGAGAGACGGGCCGCTGTGCACCTGACGCGATGTGCGTTCGGGGCCCGCCACGGGCAACTCCGCACCCTCGCACTATAGAAGGTTTTCCCGTCGGTGTCCAATACTATTTTGCGCCAACGCGTTGGAGGATTCGGGAATGGTATTATACAACTTCCCTCAACGGGGACGGGGCGGGATGGTCCTGCCGTCGCGGGCTGGCTATGATGGGGCAGGCCGATTAGTATCGCTCAATCTGGCGCAGCAAGCAGTACACGAGTCGGTCGTTGATCAGGAGCTTGATAAGCCCCTGCCGCAGCCACGCGAAGAACTCCTCGCTTGAGCCCCCCAGCGTTTCGGCGGAAGCGGCCTCGGTGTAAAAATGCAGGAAGTAGGCGTCAATTGCCCGCCAGGCCATCAGGGGAAGCCGCTGGGCGGTGGAGTACACCAGCTCGTGATGAATGTCGTTGAGGAACTGGTACGGCACGCACCGAAGATAGCTGTAGGGAGTCAGGGTGCGCTGCCGAGGGTCGGGGGGGGTGTCAAGCTTCCGGTACGCGTCGAGCATGCGGGGCCAGACCTGTTCTCGCAGCCAGTGGCTCAGCGAGAGCGCCTCCGGGCGCTGCGCGAACTCCAGGACGCAGGCGCGGAAGACGGCATGCACCATGCGCGAGTAGTCTTTGTCCGTGACGGCGCGGTAGTCTCCTCGCACGCCCATCCGTTGTTCGCCTCGCCGGGGCACAAAACGGCAGCCTTCCGTTGAGAGCAGGTAGTCCCAGCAGGCCGTGGTCCATGCGAACAGCGGCTGAAACTCGGTGACGAGCTCCTGGTACTCCTCGCCGAGCGGGCCGGTTGGATTGGCTTGGTAGCGACGGAAAATCTGAGCCACCAGCCCCTCCACATGCGGCAGCTTGCCCCGCTGCAGAGCCGTGAGCTCAGGCTGGGCGAACACCTGGGGCAGCGCAATCTCTAAGGCCGGCTCGTCCTGGACGTAGACGGTTCGCTGCGCCTGGCCGAGCTCGTTGACGTCGAGGTCAAGTTCAATCATTTCAATCCTAGTCTAACACACTTCACTGAGAGGCCACAAGGAGAAACCCCCATGGCGGTGTTTGCGGCAGCGACGGTCCTCGCCTGGCTCCTCAGCCTGTGGCTGGGGCTCGGCGCGTTCAGGGCGCGAGGGTGCTGGCGCCAGCTCCAGCGCCTGCTCAGGGCGCTGCTTTTCGCTGGCCTGGGGATGTTGCTGGCGGCGCTGCTGCTCATCCTCCATGCCTTCAGGGCGTTCTCGAGCGAACGGCTGGTGGCACGCGTGACCACACGTCGCCTGGCTTCCTCAGAGTTTGAGCTCTCCTAGACGCTTCTTCCAGAGGCCTCCAGTCCGCACGCCATGCCGTCAGCCGTCGATCCTTCGACTCGCACCACGGCCTCTGGTCGTGGGCTCGCTCAGCCCTTCGACTTGCGCTCACCTCGTGTCGAGTACGGCACTCGGTACGAGGCAGGGCTGAGTCCCGAGCGCAGTCGAGGGACTCAGGATTCCGCCCCATCCCTCGGCCTCCGGCCTCGGGATCTTGGCCGAGCGATCCCGAGCGAACGCGAGGGGCGGGCGTCGGGAGAGGTGCCACGGCCTCTGCCCGTGGGGCTCCACGCAACGCCGCTTGCGCCTCAGCGCATCCTGTTGCGCGGCGATCAGTGGGTGGTGAGCGGGGGCATCATCAAGTGGCATCCGTGGCTGACCATGTTGGGGCTGAAGAGCTACCACAAGCCGATGCGGATCAGTGGACAGTTCTCCTCCCTTGAGCGCCAGCGGCTTCAGGCGCCGGCCATCTATGCGCTTGAGCCGGGCGTTGATCGACTGTGGGAGGGGTTGTATTGGGTGGCGCCGTCCCTGCCGTTTATCGAGGCGGTCTATGGATCCTCCGCCTACGTGTCTGTGGACCCGGGCATCACCCAGGAGATCTACGTGACGCCGTCCGGCTACCTCATCAAACGGGCTCACTCGCAGCGCTTCTGAACGTCGTGTGGTGTTGTAACAAATAATAAGACAACGAGTTACAGGGCTTTTGACAGTCCTCGGCGCGTATGCTACAATGACGTGCTGTTAGGAAGGCACCCCTGTGCGCCACACGTCGGTGTTTGCTGACCAACTGCCTACCGGAAGACGCGACGCTGCCATCTGCCCGCTCCGATTCGGAGACGAAGGACTCTGCACGACGCACGTACGGCTCAGGCGGATGCAGCGATGATCGGTCGGTATACCCTCCCCGCCATGGGTGCCGTCTGGAGCGACGCCCACCGGCTTCAGGTGATGCTCAAGGTCGAGCTGCTGGTGCTCGAGGCCCAGGCGAAGCAGGGGCTGGTGCCGCGCCAGGCGGTGGCGGCCATTCGCCGGAGGGCCCGCGTCCAAGCCGCGAAGATCCAACAACGCGAAGCGCGCACGCGTCACGACGTCATCGCCTTTATTGAGCACCTCGAAGAGCGCATCGGGCCCTACGGGCGTTACCTCCACTTCGGATTGACGTCGAGCGACATCCTCGATACCTCGCTGGCCGTCCTCCTCCAGGAGGCCACCGATGGCCTCCTGACGGGCCTGCACGCGCTGCGATCGGCGATCGCTGTGCAAGCGCGTCGGCATAAAGTGACGGTGATGATCGGCCGCACCCACGGGGTGCATGCCGAGCCGACCACCCTGGGCTTAAAACTCGCGACGTTTTACGATGAGTTTGGCCGGCATCTCAAACGCCTGAGCGGCGCGCGCGAGGACCTCAGCGTCGGGAAAATCTCCGGCGCGGTCGGGACCTTCGCGAATGTCGATCCCGAGGTGGAGCGGTACGTCTGCCGAGCACTCTCCTTGCGCCCCGCCCCCATCTCGACCCAAATCATCCAGCGGGATCTCCACGCCGGCTACGTGGCGACGCTGGCGCTCATCGGCGGAAGCCTGGAGCGGCTCGCCACAGAGATCCGGCACCTCCAGCGCACCGAAGTCCGAGAGGTGGAAGAGCCCTTCGGTGAGGGGCAGAAGGGCTCCTCGGCGATGCCGCATAAGAAGAACCCGATTACGTGTGAGCGCATTACGGGGATGAGCCGCCTCCTGCGCGGCTACGCGGTCGCGGCGATGGAAAACATCGCGCTGTGGCATGAACGGGACATCAGCCATTCGTCGGTGGAACGGGTGGTGTTGCCGGATGCCACCATCGCACTGGACTACATGATCCACGCCATGACGGAGGTGATCCGGGGGCTGGTCGTCCATCCGGACCGGATGCGCGCCAATCTGGATAGCACGCGCGGCGTCGTCTATTCTGGGCAGGTGTTGCTGGCGCTCATGCGCCGCGGGCTGACGCGCACGCAGGCCTATGAACTGGTGCAGCGCTGCGCGCTTGCGGCGTGGCGCAATGGGAGCCAGTTCACCGAGGTATTGCTGCGCGATCCGGGCATTCGGAGCCATCTTTCTCCGGAGGCGCTCCGTCGCTGCGTCGATCCGCGTGCGCACCTGGCGCACGTCAATCAGCTCTTCAAACGGGTGGGGCTATGAAGAGCCAGAAGGCAGAGGATAGGATGGCAACTGAGAACGCGGCACCCCTGGCATGGGAGAGGCTCCGCTGCCGACCGCCGACTGCCTACTGCCTACTGGGTCCGGCGCTTCTACTGCTCACGACAGGCTGTATTTACCGGTCGCTGACGATCAAGACCGAACCCTCGGGGGCGCTCGTGTATATGAATGACCAGTTGAAGGGCACCAGCCCCGTCACCTACGATTTCCTCTGGTACGGCTGGCACCGCATCACGCTGCGCAAGGAAGGCTTCGAACGGGTGGAGGACCGCAAGCAGCTGCGCGCGCCCATCTACCTCTGGATCCCGCTTGATTTGGCGATGGAGCTGCTGCCGGTTCCGATTCGCGATCGGAGGAGTTGGTCCTACACCCTGATGCGGGAAACCATCCCCCCTGCGCCGGTGCCGCCGGAGATCGCGACCCCGCCGGTTGTCGTCACGCCGACCGCCCAGCCGGCAGCACCCGCTTCGCCAGCGCCCGCCTCCACGCAGCCCCCAGGAGCTCCTTCAACCCAGGAACCACCGGGTTCGTCCCCCCAGGCGTCGCGTGACGCGGCCCGGGACGATGCGTTGGACGGCGCGAGTCGGACCGAGCAGGAGAGCCGGCGGCCAACACCGCGCGAGGCCACACCATGACACAAGGGGAAACACTGTACGAAGGGAAAGCCAAAATCCTCTATGCGACGGATGACCCCGCGCTGGTCATCCAGTACTTCAAGGATGACGCCACCGCCTTCAATGCGCAGAAGCGCGGGACGATTCTGGACAAGGGGGTGTGCAACAACCGCATCTCCTCGGCGCTGTTTGTCTATCTGGAGCGCCAGGGCGTGGCAACGCACTTCGTGCGGCAGCTCGATGATCGCTCCATGCTGGTGAAACGCTTGCAGATTGTCCCCTTGGAAGTGACGGTTCGCAACATCACAGCGGGTGGGATGGCCAAGCTCCTCGGGATCGACGAGGGCATGATCCTGCAACAGCCCGTCTTCGAGTGGCACTATAAAAGCGACGCGCTGAATGATCCGCTCATCAACGACGACCACATCCTGGCGATGGGTTGGGCCACGGCGTCCGAACTGGCCCACATTCGAGCGCAGTCGCTGAAGGTCAATGAGGCGCTGCAAGCCTTCTTTCATCAGCGCCAGATCGATCTGGTCGATTTCAAGCTGGAGTTTGGCCGCTGCCAACGCCAAGGCGTCCCCGCGGCGTTGCTTGGCAACGCCAAGCAGCGGGAGTCGGCGCCGGACATGCCGAGGCCGCAGGACGAGGCGACCTCCACGACGATCCTCCTCGGCGATGAGATCTCGCCGGATACGATGCGGCTGTGGGAGCACGGCAGCCGGAGGAAGCTCGACAAAGATCGGTTTCGACGGGATCTGGGCAGCGTCGAGGAAGCCTACCAGGAAGTGCTGCGTCGCGTCCTGGGATCGCAGCCGCGAATCATACAGGAGGGGGCCGATGCCGGAGCGAGATGAGCTCAGTCAGGGGGCGGGATGGGTGGGGCGAATCGCCGGGGGTCCTTCCTACTCCTCCTGCTGCTGGCCGTTGCCGTATCGTTCGGATGGGTGAACGTCCACCCCACGGAAGTCGCGGTTGAGATCAACAAGCTGGCCGGGAAGGTCAATCCCAAACCGCTGGGGGTGGGCTACCATTTTTTTAACCGGTGGATCACCGACATGGTGACCTACAAGGTCGCCGCCCGCGCCTACCCCCCTCAGACGCTGGAGGAGCAGGGGCCGGGAAAGACCTACACCCTCGAGCTGAAAACGAATGACGGCCAAAACGTCATCGTGGATCTAACGGTCATCTACGCCCTCAAGGCGGATGAAGTGCCCCAGCTCCACCAAGACATCGGGACCAACTACGAAGATCAGGTCTTGCTGCCCCAGATCCGCTCGGAGGCCCGCTTGGCGATTGGGAGCTATTCGGCTGAGCAGATCTATCAGGGGCAGGTGCGCGATGAGATTCAGCAGACGATCCGCGAGAAGCTCGCCAAGTCGATCGCCAAATATCCCGCCGTCCGGATCCACGATGCGCTGATCCGTCACTTCGGCTTCAGCCCGGAGTTTGAGCGGGCCATCGAGCAGAAGAAGCTGGCGGCGCAGCAGGTGGAGATCAACAAGAACCGCGCGCTCGCGCAGGAAGAGGAATCCAAGCGCCAAGAAGCCGAGTCGCGCGGGCTCAAGCTGAAGGCCATCCAGGAAGCCGAAGGCCGAGCCCAATCCGCCAAGATTGAGGCCGATGCCGAGCGCTACAAGTTGGAGCAAGAAGCTGCCGGGATGCTGGCCAAGTATCAGGCTGAAGCGGAAGGCAAGAAGCTGCTGGCCGAAGCGCTGGGCGGCGGCCAGAATGTCGTCGCGTTGAAATTCGCCGAGACGCTGCCGCCGAAATTGCAAGTGTACGCCTATCCGGTAGGGCAGCAGTCGACCTCCATCATGGACGTGTCGGGGATCTTCAAGGGGATGTTTCCGGAGAAGAAGCCGTGAGATGAAGGCGAAGATCTGCATCACCCTGAAGCCGGGGTTGCTGGACGCGCAGGGCAAGACCGTCAAGAGCGCGTTGGAATCGCTCGGCTTCAAAGGCGTCAAGGACGTCCGGATGGGCAAGTATATCGAGCTTGAGCTCAACGGGGCGCGTACGACGTCCGCCAAGAAGGCTGTTGAGCAGATGTGCAAGAAGCTCTTGGCGAATCCCGTCGTGGAGACGTACCGTGTTGAAGTGAACGCGTGATGTCGGCGCGTTTGCGAGTTCGCGCGTTTGCGCGTTCAGCGCGCCAACGGGCCAACGCGTCAACACGCTAACCCACGACATTGCTCTGTCGAAAAGTTCACGAGTAGGCCACGGGTGGCGCAGCGGGCCTCCGCCTGCGGCGTGCGGCACTCCTGTAGCGTCCACCATCAGGGTGGACGCGAAATGCCTGACGCGCTGGCGGCCGGCCGTCGCCGACCCCGCCGAGAGGCGGGGTG
>JACPXS010000051.1 GCA_016196415.1 Candidatus Omnitrophota bacterium | reverse complement strand
GCCCAGGCTGCCTGGGCTTGGGCGAAGGTCGTGGCGATCCGCACCTCGACCCCGAGTGACGCTGCGACCCCCTGGATTTTGCTCTGAAAGAGCAGATCCTCCACAATCGCCAGCACGAGCCCAGGCGTGTTCAGCATGCGGCTAGTATAGCTGCAAGGAAACACGCGGGACGATCGGAAGGTGGGTGGAAAGCACGCGTCAAGGAGTCGTGTGAAGTCAACAGAGCCAAACCGATGACGAAGCTGCCAGGTGTCCCTAGCGGAGCTCAGGGCGTGGTGCACGGGATGGGGGGGTGAGAATCTGGGTGAATACGGCATCCCACCAAGGTGGTCGCATTGTATGCTGCTAGAGAACCTGCTCGATGGTGACGGGGATCAGCCCCCGTTCTAGAGGCGCGAGCGTCATGAAGGCCTCGCGAGTCAGATCGATGACGCGGGGGCGAAGTCGTCGCGCGGGTCCCCGATCGGTAATGCGGACAATAACAAATCGTTTGTTTTCCAAATTCGTGACTTTGACCATCGTTCCAAACGGAATGTCCCACATCGCCGCCTCAAAGGTTTCCGGGTCAAGCAAGTGGCCCATCGCGACGTGGTTATTTAAGCCTTCACCCCCACCATACCAACTAGCCAGGCCAGACCAACGCTCTTCGATCTCAGATCTGTTGACAGTGTGGGCCTCGTGATTGCGGCATCCCGGCGCCATGGAGAGGACCAGCCCAGCAAGTATCAGGTGGATGAACCACCGCGCCATCGTCCACCCCTTGGCATGCGGAAAGAAACCCCTGGTGTTGCGACGAGCTTCTTGTATTTCACGAAGAGTGCTGGAGCGTTTCGACAACTTAGCGGTGTCGACGTACGGATTCGCATGGCCCTGGCGCCCTAGCGGATCGGTTGGTGCTGACACCCCATCATTCCGCGGCTCTATGGCAGGGACTACCTGTTGCTCCTGAAACTCATAGAGCTTCTTCAGCGCTGGAAACACTACGGCGTGGAAATGCCAATTCCAGCGCCAATACCCGTAGTTCGCCATTAGTTGACTCCATTAAGAAGATCGAAGTAGGAGCGCTGGTTCGCTTCACGGAGAAGCGCCTCGGCCTTGAACCAATCGTCCACGTCATTGCCAGGCATACGTCCGCGCTGCTCATACAGAGCATGGGCGATACACGATACTTCTCGATGACGAACAAGCCAGCTGGGCTGCCGCCGTTGCTGGAAACCCAAATGAGTGCCCATCTATGGCCTCATTCGGCCTCTAACGATATTAGCGCCATGACTTCACCTTCTGACGCTCACGCGCCACGGCGATTGCCTCGAGAATCTCCGTGACGTGCTGTTCGGAAATAGACGACCCAACATAGGCCCACTGTCTGCGGGCTGCCAGCGCGATGTCCTGCAACGACAGCACCCCAACGAACTTCCCACGTTCAATGACCGGCAGCCGAGTCACCGCCGCTTTTTTCATGACCCGAACCGCCTCCTCAAGGCTCGCCTCCGAGGCAATCGTCTCCGGCGTTGTCGTCATGCACGCCTTCATGGTGACCCGGCTCGCGGCCCGACCCAGACGAACCAGGCAGAGGACAATGTCTCGAGTGGTTACCACGCCAATCACCCGTTTGGTTCGTTGACTATCAACGATGGATACGAATCCGCACTTGTGCCGGCGCATGATCGTTCCTGCCACCACACAGCTATCCTCAGGGACGCACGCCTTCGCATTCGGGGTCATCAGCTCGCGAATTTGCATCGCTTCGTGCTCGTTGATGGTTACTTGCCACTGCCCGCAAACACTCCAGCGCCTTCCTTGCCGTTTACGGATGGAGCAGCCGCGCTCGCCGCGGCCTCTTCTAGCGCCGTTAGGAGGTCTTGGCTTTCCATCCCATGGCGCCAGGCGACCGCATCGAGACAGTCATGGCCCTCAGACCGGCTATCGATGAACAGCGCCTTAAAGGTTCTTTGCATGCCGGGATATCGGTTGATGACTTGCTGTACGCTCATGGTCTCGGTCAACGCTGCGAGGGCCGGCTGTGCCGTCGACTCAGTGGGATGGTGGAGAGCGAGGAAGCGCTGGAGCACCGGGAAGAGCGCAGTTTCCTGTTGGTCCATTTGGCGATGGAGCTCAGCTATGACCTCAGCACACTTGGGTCGGAGCGCCTCAAACGATTGGGGCTGTTCCATGAAGAATCGCTTCACGATGAGGAGGTCTCCCCGCTCGGCGGCGCGATCTACCACGACGGGCGTCCACTGGCCAGCACCCAACGCTGCGCGGTAGGTGACAAAGATCTTCTCTTCACGTCGGCAGTGCGCTTGAAGCTCCTTGCAGAGGGTAAAGCTCACCTCCCGCACCACAAACCAAGCCTCCTCACCCGTTCCCAGCGCGGATTCCAACAACCGAAGCTTTGAGCGGAGGAAGCCGTGCTCTCGTATCAAACGATCGATCGCGTCCATCGTACGCTCTCCTACCACTGCACCCGTGCGAGTCACCTCAACTCCACAAGAATATCCGCACCCTGCCGGCTGCCGTGTACCAAACCTTCCCGAATTAAGGCACCCCCCCCATGGTCACTAAAGCCGTCGGCACTTCCAGAACCTGAATCAGTCGTCGTACTGTGGTGGCGCCGTGCGCCTCGAGATGGACCAGGACATCACCTGCGATAAGCCCCAGCGGGGTCATAGGGGTCATAAAGGGAGGGCCCCCTGGCGCCCTCTTGCGCTACTGCGGGCACACCATCACTCGGCGTTGCGTTAATTGCCGATCGCTTCCCTTCGTGCGCAACCAGGGGAAACCACACCGTGTTCATATGACCCTCCTTCTTCTCGAGGCACCGGCAGTTGATCTCACCGGCGTCTCCCTACACCCTGTACCTCTTTCACTTGTAGGATGCCACCGAATATGCTATAAATCAAATGCATAGTACTAATTAGTCACATAAATGAGATTCATGATGATTCGATCCCTACGCCTGTTCCGTGATCTGGTGCAGACGCAAAGCTTCACAGAAACCGCCCATCGCAATTACCTGACGCAGTCCGCGGTGAGCCATCACCTGAAGACGCTCGAGCAGCAATTCGGGCACCGGCTCATCGAGCGCGGTCGCAAGCAGGTGCGGCTCACCCGGGCCGGCGTCCTGCTGCTGGAAGCCGGCAAGGACATCCTAGGGCGTTACGAACAGCTCGAGCGCTCCCTCAAGGAGCCGACGACCGAGGTGGCCGGTCCGCTCCGGGTTGGCAGTATTTACACGGTCGGACTCTACGAATTGCCTGGCTATACGACCGCCTTCCTCAAGCGCTACCCCAAGGTCAATCTCCTGCTGACCTACCTCAAGAACTCTGAGATCTACGAAGCTGTCCTTACCGACCAGATCGAGATCGGCATTGTCGAGTACCCCAAGCCGCATCCACAGTTGGCGATCACGCCGTTTATCAAAGAACGGGTTGTCTTGATCGTGCCCCCCAGGCATCCATGGGCGACGAAGTCGCGCATCCGCCTGGCCCAGTTACATGCCCAGCCATTCATCGTTCCCCAGGCGGAGTTCCCTGTGGACGAGATCCTGCGCAAGACTAAGATCCGGGTGAGGGTGGTGCATGCGTTTGACAACATCGAGATTACCAAGCGGGCTGTGGAGGTCAACTTAGGACTCGCGTTAGTACCTCGCGTCGCCGTGCTGGACGAGGTCCGTTACGGCAAGCTGAAGGCCCTGGATCTCTCGGAAGGGCCGTTTGAACGCCCAATCGGCCTGTTGGTGAGAAAGCGCGCTGAACTCACATTGCCGGCACGGAAGTTCATCGACCTCCTGGTCGCTCGCTCCAAGGTGCACGCCCGGCACGTCTGAACACACCTTGGCCATCGCGCAGAGCCTCAAGGGTGGTGACGCTCAAGGGAACATTCGAAAAGCTGCTGCCATTTATCGGACAACGGCTGACTCACGAAGATGAATGGCGGGACGAGGGGAACGATGTCCGAACTCACGCATCATGTACTGAGCCACGGATGCGCTGTGGCCGGGTGACGGATTTCGGATGCCAGGCCCAATGCACGAGGGAGAGCCGATTCGCCGGGGTTTCGCAATGGTACTGCACAAACGCCCAGGAGTCCGGTCCAATCGCCTCCAAGAGATAGTAGGTGAGTTCCCGGCGTACCTTGTCTAACAACTTGTTCGCTCGCATCTCACGACGTGCCTTGAGCAGAAACTGCACCGTGTAGCCGTGTCGGTCGTGCGGGGCAACCAATGCCAACGCCCGCCGGCTTTCGCCAGAAGACAGACGACGTGAGTCAGATCCTCGATCCACCACGCCTTCAACCTACGCAATTCTCGGTATCCGTACGGTCAATTGCATCGGCCCCCGGCCTGGAGACGCTCTCCGAGGCCTTCCGACCTCGCGGCGGCCTCCGTGGAATCACTACCACGCTCCGTGGAACGCCTCAACCTCCTAGAGCTACTTGAGCTATGGGAGCACCACGGCATGGGGATGCCAGTACCAGTGGTTCGCCATGCGGGTCAGCCTCAAGGAGCATCTGGTGGCACCGAGTCCGGCGCAGCGGACGGTCGGATCCGGGGTCAAACAATGACCGGGCCGGTCCCGTCCCGCCGACTCAGCCGCTCTTCGGTCTTGAACCAGTCGTCCAGGTGTGGCCAGGCATCTGCCCACGCTGGCTCACGCCACACGTGGACCGTGCGCGGCCCCTCCTGATGGTCGACGAGCCCTATGGTCTGGCGCCGTCGTAAGAACACTCGCTTCTTAGCCATTTTCTCCTCCAATAGTGCCCACGATCCCCTCCCCCTCAATCCATCCCAGCTCTGCCACACAAATTGCGCACGCCCACTTCTTGGAACCCCGACGTGCACCTGAAGTCAACTGCACGCCGGTTGGCTGTGCAACGCGGCTAATTGAAGCATGGCACGGCACGCGGTATACATAAAATGCATTATTAATTTACATTACATGAATAATATTCATGATAATCCACTGCCTGCGGATTGTCCGCGATCTGGTGATACACTTCCCCGCGCACATATCGTCAGATGGTCCTCTCCCCGGTGGAGGCCGTTGTTAGTAAGGAGGCGTTGTGCGCCGGTGGGAGTTATAACTCAAGCCTTCTTAGCCTGCCTCCCGAAATTCATCAACTATGTGATACGGCGGAAGGAGAGGGACGCCTGCTGCGCAAGGTCGTCGAGGACCTCGGGGTCGGACCCAACAGGAATGGTCAGAAGAGCTCAGACCCTCCCGCTACCTCGCGTTACGAAGCAAAGCGTGCGGAGGTGGTTGCTCCAACTGCGCTGGGTGCGCAGCTGAGCATGATATGGGGCCGGCTGGGGGACGAACTTTTGAACTGGTGTATGTTACGCGTTCACGGGATGCGGTGAGTGTTGGAAAGACGGAAGGGGTGCTTCCGGAAGTACTTCGGAAGGTGAGGGGCGTTCTCTTTCGCGATCATGAGCAAGAGCAGGCAGGCGAGCGCCCCGAAGGTCGTCCGCTCACTCCACAACGACGCCCGCCAGTGATAAGTCCCTCGCGGCGTCACAGTGGCCAAGGAGCGCCAGCGGGGAAACCACCGGGGAACCCGCTGGCAGTATGTCGTGTAGTCTGCGCCAAACCGTTTGAGCAGGAGGCGCTCCTCCCACAGGACAATCGGCAGATACTGTGCCACGAACAGGGTGAGGACGATTGGAACGGCCCACAGGAGTTCTGAGATGCACACCGCGCCCATCGTGAGCAAGAAATTGCCGACATAGAGAGGGTTTCGGACGTAGGCGTAGGGACCAAACGTCACCAAACGCTCCACCCCGCTGCCTCGCGTGCGACTCTCCTTGCCGATGACGGCCACGCTCCAGATCCGGAGCCCTTCCCCCAGCACCAGCAGCAGGAGTCCCGGCACCCATGTCACCAGATCCCACGACATCTCCTTAAACCTACAGAAGATCAGTAGCGCCAGCAATGGGATCGGCGTCCAGCTCCGATTCCGAAAGAGGATTTCGCCCAGGGCAATGAGCCGAGCGTTGAAGGACGGGGGTCGCCGTTTATCCTGGACTGGTTGTTGGAGGCTGCGCTGTTCGAGCAAGGCCACGCGCGACCCGATCTCATCTAAGCGCGATCGCAGCTCCTTGAAACGTTGCAGGAGCCGGGGCAATTGAGCCAGGCTTGCGAGCTCCCGCTTCACGCGAGCCGCGGATCGGGCTGGAAAACCCCAGACCGATTCGCCTGCCTTGATATCTTTGGTGACCGGCGTGGCGGCTCCGACGCGGGCGCCATCCCCAATGGCAGTGTGGTCGACAACGCCTGCTTGTCCCGCCAGCATGACGCGATTTCCTATCGTCACGCTGCCAGCCAAGCCGGCCTGTCCGCAAATGATGACGTCTTGGCCAATGATGTCGTTGTGCGCAATCTGCACCAGGTTGTCAATCTTGGTCCCGCGTCGAATGATCGTGGAGCCCAACGTGGCGCGATCGACGCAGACATTCGCACCGATTTCCACGTCGTCCTCGATGACGACGTTGCCCAGCTGCGGAATCTTCATGTGGCGGTTCTCCGCCCAGAAGTAGCCAAACCCGTCCGCTCCAACCACCGTCCCGCCGTGAATGATCACCCGGTTGCCGATGTGGCAGTCGCGCATCACGACGACGTTTGGACCGATGAAACAGCGCTCGCCGATGGACACCCGCTCGCCGATTTGAGCCCCTCCCTCGACGATCGTCTCGCGCCCAATCCGGGCGTGCGAGCGGATGACCGCACACTCGCGAACGGTCACCCCTTCGCCCAGCTCGGCATCCGGCGCGATGACGGCATGTTGATTTACGCCCGTCTGAAACGAGGGGGCTGGTTGGAAGAGGTACATCACCTTAAGAAATGCAAGGCGGGGGTTGTCCACCCGAAGGAGGTTTCGCTCAGGGATCACCGGAAAGGACGTAGGGACGATAATAGCCGAGGCGTGTGTATGGCGAACTTGCGGCTCGTATTTATTATGCTCCGCAAACGTCAGTTGGCCGGGCTGGGCGAACTCTAACGCATTGACCCCTGAGATGCGCTCGTCTGCGTTGCCAGAGAGCTCTCCGCCAATGTTTTCGTTAATGACGCGCAGTGGGTAGTCTGTGATGAGGACCTCCAGCTACGTTACCAGGGTTGTTCACCGACGAGAAATCGAACGGCATTACTATAACACTTCGACGCTCTCGAGATGAGAGTATTTTTGGTGTTACCAGCATGCAAGTGAAAGAAATTGGGGTCCGAGGCCTAACAAAAAAGCCAT
This sequence comes from Candidatus Omnitrophota bacterium, assembly GCA_016196415.1. Next base: position 3,066 of record JACPXS010000051.1, on the reverse strand, counting down.
CGGGCGCTCTGTGCGAGGGTCGGGATTCAAGGTTCGAGGCACGGCAGCCCCCTTGAACCTTCAACCGTGAACCTCGAACGTCCGTCATTTTGATAGGTGCTCTTGCTCCGTCGAAAACCACCTGTTTAGGAGTACAATGACCTCGACGGTGGGAGTAGTGGCAACGAGGAGTCTCGATGCCACGCCAAGCGCTCATCCTGTTCGCCCGGCTGGCCTACGTCGTGGCCAGTCGCCACTTGCCCGTCTACGGTTCCAAGTTCGCGCCGAAGAAGTTGTACCCAGCCCTCGCTGTTGGCTTGTCTCCTGGTCAAGGAGTACTTGAAGCTGGACTATCGAGGCTTGGAGGCGCTGTTGGTCAGTGCGGCCGAGCGGCGAACTGCGTTGGGCTTGCGCACCGTCCCCGATCACTCGATGCTGCACTGGTTCGCCCGGCATAAGGTCATGCCCACGCTGCTAAAGCAAGTCCGCACGACGAGCCTGCGGCTCTTCACCCGCCGCTCTCGCCGCGGCCGCCGGATCATGGCCCTCGATGCGACCGGCTTCTCGCGCCGACCCGCCAGCCGCGACTCCGTCACGCGGCTGGGCCACGGGCACTGGGCGCAGCGATTCTCGCTGGCCTCGACGGTGATCTGGACCACGCCGCAGGTCATCTGCGCGCAGGAGGCGCGGGTGGGGCCGGGGAGTCAATCGCGCTTGCTGCAGCCCCTGGTCGAGCAGACACAGGCGGTCGGGCCCATCGACCGCTTGCTCGCCGATGCGGACTATGCTCGGAGGCCACGCATCGCTGGCTGCGCGAAGAGCGTGGCATCGAGAGCATCATTCCTGCCACGGGCTGTCACCCGGGGCGAGCCAAGACCCCCTCTCGGCGCCGAATGCAGCGCTACTTCCCGCGTCGCAAGTACGGCCAGCGCTGGATGGCGGAGACCGTCTACTCGGTGATCAAGCGCAAGTTCGGCGAAGCCCTCACCGCACGGCGCCACTGGCAGCAGGTCAAACAGGGCCTTCTGCGGGGCCTGACCGACAATCTCTACCGCGCGGTTCGGTTGGGACTGATCTTGTTGCGTCTGCGGCTTCATCGATTCATCCCGGTTGCAATGGGTATCGCAACATAGCTTTTCGACAGAGCAAGGCGCTCTTAGAATCACTTCAGATACAAGGGGGATGTTCTGTGATCTGGGGCGTTCCGAGCAGGCCGGCCCAGATCAGCGAGGGGGGACGATGGGTGGGGCGGCTCTGATTTTCTCAGAACTGCCTGTCCCCAGGCGGCTGGCACCTTGCCTGATCAGGGGCAGGTTCCAGGCGGTCATGGGCGGTCTTTCAGGTGCTTCCGGTATTCCTCGGTGATCTGCTGCGCCTCACGGGGCGAGAGCTTCAGCGTGTCGTCCGCGGCCGGAGGCTTGGATCGCGCTGAGCGCGCCGGCCGAGCCTGCCGGTAGAACGTCTGGACCGGGATGACGCGCGCACCGAGGCCGCGGGCATTGTTGGCGATGTGCGTATCGTTCGATACGATGACGAACCGGCTGCGGCCGCCATCCTCCCGGACCAGGCTCAAGATCCGCTCGTCCGCCTCCTCCCCCCGCTGCGTAAACACCACCGTCACCCCGCCCCGGTTGGCCGGCAACACGTCCGCCTGCGTCCCGCTCCCATCAAAGACGACATACAGCCGCGCGACATCCCCGCGCCGTGCCCGGTAGTCCCGGCAGAGGCCCACGAGGGCCACCCGCGCGGCTTCAAGGCTTTGATCCAACTCCCGCGCCAGCGCCGGAATCGCATGGACGACGTTATACCCGTCCAGCACGACGGTGATCATCCGAGCTGTCCGGCAAGAAACCCTGCCGCGCGCTCTTCAGCCCAGGCGGTCGGAGCGCCGGGCCAGCGGCCGGCCAAAAATCCGATATGGCCGCCGAAGGCGGGAAAGGCCGCTGTCAGAAACGGGTTCTCCGCCACGGCCTTCCGGGGCAGCGACTGAGCCGGCAAAAACGGATCATCTTCGGCATTGATCAGCAGGGTGGGGCGGCGGATACGCGGCAGAAACTGTGCCGAGCTTGAGGCTGCCCAGTAGGCCGCCGCATCCGAAAAGCTGTGGACGGGCGCTGTCACCAGGCCGTCAAACGCCCGCAGCGTCCGCACGGTCCGCAGGGCGGCGCGGTCAACGAGGTCCGGATGGCGAGTGAGCTTCTCGAAGGTTTTCCGCTTCAGCGTGGCGACCAGCCGGTCCTGATACACGCGGCTGAAACCCTGCTCAAGCGCGCGGACGCTGGCAGCCAGATCAAACGGCGCTGAGATCGCCGCGGCCGCCCGGACCTGCTCCGGCACGGCCTCCCCCTGCTCCCCCAGATACTTCAGCAGGACATTGCCGCCCAGGGAGAACCCCGCGCCGACAATCGGGCTCGACGGATGCTGCGCCCTCACCCGGGCGATGACCCAGGCCAGGTCCGCGGTGTCTCCGCCATGATACGACCGGCGAAGGCGGTTGGGCTGGCCGCTGCAGCCGCGGAAGTTGATCGCCACCCCGCCCCAGCCGCGCTGACGGGCTTGCGACAGGAGACCCAGAACCGCGGCAGCGCGCGAGGAGCTTTCAAGGCCGTGCAGGACGACCAGGCGAGGAGCCGACTCCTTGGCCGCGAGTTGATCGACGTCAAGGAAATCGCCGTCCGGCAATTCCCATCGCGCGCGGGCCAGCGGCAGGCGAGGCGGATGACGTAGGATTCCAGCCCAGATCGTTTGCAGATGGGCGTTACGGCACCACCACGCCGGCTGGAAGGTCGCCCTTTCCACCCGCACCGCCTCTCCCGTGACGACTCCCGCAAGCTCCATCATTCCATCCGAACATCAGAACCGGCCCGTAGTTTCCCTCGCTCAACAGGCCGATTCACGCTGTGATCGAAATACCGCACGAATGAACATCACAACTCGAACGGCGTTCTCCGTACTACGGAACGAGCAGGCGGGGCAGCTGTTGCACAAATACCGAGCGCGGCAGGACCGTCGTACAGCCGGCGGCTCGCGCCTGGACCAGCAGCTCGGTCTGGACATGCGAGCCGTAGCCGATGATCGGCACCGCCG
>JACPXS010000052.1 GCA_016196415.1 Candidatus Omnitrophota bacterium | reverse complement strand
TGGGCGAGAGCGTCGCTTTCCGGGCGCTGTCAGGCAAAAGGTTAATCTTCAACATGGCATCGTCATCTTTAGAGCAGCGATCTGCTCTGTCGAAAACCAGCTCGCTGGAATGTTCGTCGGCTTCAGGCAGCTGGGGCCTGCCGCTGCGCCACCCCACGTCCGTCCTCGCCCAGCGACTATCGCGCTGGTTCTGCGGGCGGACATGGGGACCCCGGCTCCGCGTCACCCGCTGCTACGCAGCAGCTTTTCGACAGAGCAGCAGCGATCAAAAAGACCTTGGCTGCTCTGGGTGCAGGGTCAAGGGTGAAGGGGATCGGGCGACGCCTTCACCCTCCAGCCTTCACCCTTCACCGAGAGCGCCCCCTCGTCATTTTGATGGGCGCTCTTAGTCAGTTCTTAACGCCAGACCATAGGCGACGGCGAACTGCGCTGACAGCCCGTTCATGGGAACCCACGGACTGACGGCTTGGGTCACATGGCCTTTCAGGATGTCGAGGAACCCTGCCGATTGTCCCAACCCTCCGCTCACCAGGACCTCATCGGGGGGCTGCCCAAACCGATTCTCAAAATAGTCGAAGGAAAGCTGCAGCTCGGTCACAAGCGCCTCGCTGGCCAGCTTCATGGCGTTGAGGATCTCAGGATTCGGCGTTCCCTGCTTCAGTTGCTCGCCGACCGCCACGGCCTCAAGCCCCACCTGCTCCGCGGTCGAGCGGATCAGTTTGTCCCCGCCCCAGGGGATATCGCGAACCAGATAGGGGCTCTCGCCCTGGAAGACGACCAGGTTCGTGACTTGGGCTCCGACGTTGATCAGTGCCCGCGTGCCCTCCAGGCGACGCCCGTTGCGCCCGGCCAAAAACGCGTTGGCAACCGCCAGCGCATCCACATCGATTACGGCGACCTCCAACCCCGCTCCCTTGACCCAATCGATGCGCCGCTGCAGCAGCTCTTTCTTGCACGCCACAATGAGGACCCACGCCTTGTTCGCGTCAGCCGGCCCCAGCGTGGCGCCATCGATGACGACGTCTTGAATGTTGAAGGGCAGGTACCGCTGGGCTTCAAACGGGAGGGCCTGCTTCATCTCTGCGGGTTTCATCGCGGGCATCTCCACGATGCGGATGATGACCCACTGCCCGCTCACCGAGAGGTTCACGGTCCGGACGCCAAGTGGCAGCGCGCTCATCGCGGTTTTGACGGCCCCGGAGACGTCCCCTTCCTGCCCGGCATCCAACGGCACGACCTGATGGCCGAGGAGGTCGCGAGGGCCGCTTCCCTTGCGGGCGCCTAACGCCAGCGCCTTGATCGAGGTGGAGCCGATGTCAAGCCCCACCGTCAACTTGGCTTCCGGCGTCTTGACCGTCGTGAGCCGTTTGAGGAGTTGCGAGGCCGGCTGGATCGCGTTCGCAAACGGGAGGAAGGGCATCCGCGTTAGTGCATTAGCTATTCCGCAGCTTCACGAGGTAGGTCAGCACACCCGTTTGCTGCGATCCGTTTGGGAGCGACGCGTTCTGAACGCGCGCCTGGAGCTTGAGGGTGACGATTCGGGTCCCTCCATTCCAGTTGAACGAGGTCGTGGCGGCATTCACGTTATTGGCAAGCACCCGGCTTTCTTTCAGGGTCCCCCCGGCGGCGGCGTCATAGACCTCGCGAACCAGCTGAGCGGTCGTTCCATTCACGCTCACCCGGTAGCGAATCCTCCAACCGATTCGATCAACGCCAGTTTGGTCTCTCGCTCCAAGAACCACCCCTGCTGGGGGATTATAGCTGAGCGCGAGCTGAAAATCTAGCTGATCGCCTAAGACGCTTTGCACCGGCGTGCCTCCGGCCCCGTGCAGCTCCCGCGTCATGCTGTCAAATGCCCTGCGGGCTTCGCCTTGCACGTACACGTAGGCATCGGCCGAGACAAACGAGGTTTGCCCGCTTAGGAGCGCGACGAGCACCGCAGCGCCCATGATCGACACCAAGATGACCACCACGAACATCTCGACCACGCTGAACCCGCCGGCGGGCGGCCTCATCGGATGACCCGTCTTGAGGCATTGCGGAGCCTGATCTGCCATCGTCATCACTCCACCCTCAGCGCGCGTGAAGCTCCACGGCTTTACAGCCGTGGCCTCTTTGTTATCCGCTTCGCGGCCGTGGAGCGGAACCCTCCGAAGCCTGCCCTGCTTCGCCAAGGCTCTTCTTCGCGCGGCGAGCTTCGAAGAAGCCCTGCTGCGCTGCCGCTTCGCAGAGGCACCCTCCTCGCCGCCTTCCTCCCCGGGCTCACGCCCGGGGCTTCCGGCGAAGGAGGGTGAACGAAGAGACGGCTTGGCGCTCCGGCCCACAGCCCCGAACCCTGAACCCAGGGCCACTGTTCTTTCGTGGAATGCCCTTTATGATTGTCGACACGTAATCAACGTCGTGAGCTTCGCTGGTGAATTAATCGCGGGGTTGTTGGCCGTTAAGTTCACCCCATTCCACGAACACTCACCGACGGTCCTGTTCCGATCGCGCCAGCACACGGCAACCGTCACCTGGATTGGAGGTCCGGGTGTGCTTGAGCGTTGAACCAACTCCAAGTTGGGTGGCCTGCTCTTGCCCCCTCCCCCTGCGGCAAGCCAGGCATCCCACGTCCCGCCCCCTGGCGGATTGAGGTCCGGGGCCGGCGGCGCCGCGCAGGGGCTGTTCTGCTGCCGGATCTGGTCCATGACACGGTTGGCATCTTGGATCGCCAGGGAAAGGTTGCGCGAATGCTCATTCAGGGCGACCTGGCCCACGTACGCCCCCAGGATCGCGGCCAGCACGATGGCCAGCGTCACCGCGCCCAACGCCACTTCGACCAAGGTCATCCCCTCGCATCGCCCTCGGCTCATCAGGTCAGCGCCCACTCGAACCGCTCAAGGCTGTCGGCTGAAGGCCCCCCACAAAAACCTGGGGAACGCATTCACCTCGAACCTCCAGTCTTGAGGTTGTCCGACGAGGACGGCCCAAGGGTTCGGCCATCGGGTTGTCCCTCCGCATGAAGTGCACTCGCACTCGTTGGCACCACTCAATTAGTCACACAACGCGACAGGCGCATCAATGGTGGGAGCCGGCGTCGCATCGGTCATATTCACCGCCGTCCCTGTGCCTGTGCAGTGACGGATGAGCCCCGTTTGGGTGGCCACGAACGTCCGAGTGCCAGTCGTCCCTACTCCTGTTGGCACCGCGAGGACGGAATACGTCTGTCCTGCAGTTATTCCGTTCGCGTAGGTATAGTTGTAGCCTTGGACCGTCCCACCTGGAGCTATTAACGCAAGACAAAACGACGGTGGCCCAAAGTCTGGATCTGGAACCACCCCCGCGGCACAGGTTGCCCCGTACATCGCGGCCAAAAACGTGCCTGGTGCAGCGCCCGTCGTATCCGGGTAAAGATTGTTGACCGAACGCTCCATCTCGAGCGAACTGACGAGCGCTCGCAGGTTTCCGACGGCGGCTGTCTCGTTCGCTGTGGTCCGGCCGCGCAGGACGTTCGGAATCGCGATCGCCGCCAACAGGGCGATGATCGCCACGACAATCATGATTTCAACGAGCGTAAAACCTCGTGCGCCTGATCGTTTCATGGCCGTGTTCCTCCTCATGAACTTCCCGATGCTGAATGAAAATAAAGCCGACTCCCACTCACGCCGCTTGCCGTCTCGCTCTCGCAGCTCTCACCCCCCTTCCTCTCATCATTCGCGTATCGTTGATGTTCCGAAAACACGAACGCCATTGCCGCGTGTCGGACAATGGCGCCTCCTGTCCAGCGGCAACCCAGCCACCCTGTGGACTTCCCCGTAGGCACTCACCAGTAGGCACTCCCTACAGCCTCTGGCCCCGGGAAGGCCATCCGCTGCGTTCTGCCTCCTGCGTCCTGCCTACTCGCCTTACTCCCACAGGGTCTGTGGCTTTCCGACCCCGCCTCACGGCGAGTGTAGCTTTCACGCCGTATCAATTGTCAATGCAACTATGCCATAGGATGACGGATGAGTCAAGCGTTTTTGACGGTTAATGGATGAGCGAGGTCAGTTTGAAGATCGGCAAGAAGAGCGCAATCACGATCCCACCGATAATGACGCCGAGCACGGCGATGACCATGGGCTCGATGAGGCTCGTCAGCGCGGTGATGGCGGCGTCGACTTCGCTCTCATAGAAATCGGCGATTTTCGTCAGCATTTTCTCCAGCTCGCCGGTCTTCTCGCCCACCGAAATCATCCGCGTCACCATGGGAGGAAACACCTTGCTGTGGCTGAGCGGATCGGCGATGTTCTCGCCCTCTTTGATGCTGGCTCTCGCCGACATCACCGTGGCTTCCACCACTTTATTGCCCGACGTTTTGGCCACGATCTCCAGCGAGCTCAGGATCGGCACGCCGGATTTCACCAAGGTTGCGAGCGTCCTCGAGAAGCGCGCGATGACGACTTTCTGAAGGAGCTTGCCGATCACAGGGATCTTCAAGGTCATGCGATCAAACCAGAACCGTCCGCCGGCGGTGTTGATGTAGAGCCGGAGGAGCGTTGCCGCCACGATGCAGAAGATGATCTCGTACACGAGATATTTCTTCATGAACTCGCTGAGGTTCAACAGGACTTGGGTCGGCAGCGGCAACTGGCCCCCGAGGGTCGTAAAAATCTCCTTGAATTTTGGCACGATCACGACCAGGAGAAAGGTGGTGATGCCAAACGCCAAGATGGAGACGAATGCGGGATAAAAGAGGCTGGCCTTTACCTTTCCTTGAATGATACTGACTTTCTCAAGGTAGGCCGCCACGCGATCGAGAATTTCGTCAAGCCGGCCGGATGATTCGCCCGCCCGCAGCATGTTCATGAAGAAGTCGGAAAAGACTCTGGGGTGTCGGCTGATCGCTTCGGAAAGGCTGGAGCCGGTTTCGATATCATCCCGGACCTTCTTGAGGATGTGCCGAAAGTTGCGGTCATCCATCTGGTCGGCCAAGACCTCAAGGGCCTGCGCGATGGGAATGCCGCTGTCCACCATGGTGGCCAGCTGCCGCGAGAAAATCACCAGTTGGTCGGACCTGACTTTGGGCTGGCCGACTTTCAACACCGAGGACTTGGCTTGGGATCGCTCCTCGATGGAGAGGACGACGAACTCCCGTTTCCACAACTGCTCAATCAGCTCGTTGCGCGAAGAGGTCTCGAGCGTTCCGCTGTGGGTTTTCCCCGTCTTATCTTTCACGACGTACGCAAAGGTGGACATGGATCATGCCGCTCCCGGTTGGCACCGCCGCTCACTCTTCGGCGGTCACCGCGATGACTTCCTCCAGCGTCGTCTGCCCCAACTCGGCTTTCTTCAGCCCATCCTGGCGCAACGGCACCATGCCGAGCGCTGTAACCGCGTAGTCCTTGATCTGCCAGGACTGGGCCCGAGCGACCACCAGTTCCCGGATGCGCTCATCGACTTGCAGCACTTCGATAATGCCCATCCGGCCTCGGTACCCCGTTTGGTTGCACAGCCGGCAGCCCTTCGCTCGGTAAAAGGCGGCGTCCTTGGCCGGCCGGTGCTGGAGGCGCTCCAGCAGCTCCTGAGGCGGAATCAAGGCCTCGCGGCACTTGGGGCACAGTTTGCGGACAAGCCGTTGCGCTTCGATCAGGCTGACGCTCGATGCGACAAGGAACGGCTCGATGCCCATATCGATGAGCCGGGTGATGGCGGATGCGGCGTCGTTCGTGTGCAAGGTGGACAGGACCAGTTGGCCGGTCAGGCTGGCTTTCATCGCAATGTCGGCGGTCTCAAAATCCCGGATCTCCCCGATCATCACGACATCCGGGCTCTGCCGGAGGATGGCGCGGAGGCCGCCGGAAAACGTCAACCCGATCTCCGCGTTCACCTGGACCTGGGTGATTCCCTCCACCTGGTATTCCACGGGGTCTTCAACGGTGATAAGGTTTTTCGTCGGCTGGTTGAGCTGGTTCAAGATGGAATAGAGCGTCGTGGACTTGCCCGATCCTGTCGGCCCCGTCACCAGAATCATTCCGTGCGGCCGCTTCACGGCGGTTTTGAACTGCGCGATGGAGTCCGGGAGAAACCCCAGGTGATCGAGCCCCACCGACAGGTTCGCTTTGTCCAAGAGCCGCAGGACGACTTTGCCGCCCTGGGTAATGGGCAGAATGGAGACGCGGAAATCCGATTCCCGGTCATCCAGGCGGACCTTAAACCGCCCGTCTTGAGGCAACCGCCATTCGGTGATGTCCATCCCCGACATGATCTTCAGCCGGGTCAACACGGGATTCTGGACGGCTTTGGGAAGGCGGTGTCCTTCCACCAGACGCCCATCGATGCGATAGCGAACTCGGAGGGCGTTGTGGGTGGGTTCCAGATGGATATCCGACGCCTGCCGGCGCATGGCCTCAATGACCATGAGGTTGATGACTCTGACCACGGGCGCTTCCGCTTCTGCAGACTCGTTCAGGAGGTGGGCGACCGCCGTATCCAGCGTCTCGTCGTCTTCTCCTGATTGACGCCCGTTCGCCGGCGCGGCGGCGAACGGCGTCTCATTGGAGTAGAGCTGTTCGATGGCGCGATGGACCTCGGTCTCCGTGGCCAGCACCGGGTCAATCGCGACTTGCGTGAAGGCTTTGAGATCATCCACGGCAAAAATGTTTAACGGATCGGTCATCGCCACCACCAGCCGCTCGCCAAACTTCGCCAGCGCCACCAGGTGGTATTGTCGCGCAAGACGCTCCGGGATGAGTTTGGCGACATCAGGGTCGATCCGGTATTTCGCCAGCGAGATCATGGGCAGCCCCAGCTCTTTTGAAAGCAACTCGTTCAGCTTGGACTCGGAGATGATTCCGGCATCAATGAGCAACCGCGCAAAGCTCTTGCCGCTCCGGGCCGATTCGGCAATGATCTTCTCAAGCTGCTCATCGGTCGCCATCCGCTGTGCCACAAGCAGTTGTGCGATGCGTTGCTTAAACCCGCTCATCAACATTTCTCTGGCTGCATTTCAGGGTCATTCCTCCACGACCTCGCCGATCGTTGTCCGGAACACCTCTTCCAGCGTCGTGATATGCCGCGCCACTTTGGCAAGCCCCTGCTCCCGGAGCGTCTTCATCCCTTCGTGCTGAGCCGCGCTCTGGATCTCCCGCTCCGGAGCCCGCCGAAGAATCAGCTCCCGGATCTTGGGAGTCATCAGCAAGGTCTCGGCGAGCACCTCCCGGCCCGCGTAGCAGGACTGGAAACAGGAGCGGCAGCCGCGACCCCGCACCAATTCAAGCACCTCATGATGGGCGTCCAGCAAGCCAAGCTTGGTGGCCACGGTCTTGGGGGGACGGTAAGGCTCCGTGCATTTCGGACACACCTTGCGCACCAGCCGCTGGCCCACCACCGCCATGACGCAGGAGTTAATCAGGAACGGCTCCATCCCCATGTTCACCAACCGGACAACCGATCCCGCCGCGCTGTTGGTATGCAGCGTGCTCAGCACCAAGTGGCCGGTTAACGCCGACTTGATCGCCATGTCGGCCGTCTCGGCGTCTCGAATCTCGCCCACCATGATGACATCGGGATCCTGCCGCAAAATGGATCGGAGGGCCTTGGCAAACGTCAATCCGATGTCGAGCTTGGCGTTGACCTGATTGACGCCTTCCAACTCAAACTCGACCGGATCCTCAACCGTCACGATGTTTTTCTCGGGCGTATCGATCAGTTTCAGCAGTGCATAGAGGGTGGTCGTTTTTCCCGAGCCGGTGGGACCCGTGCAGAGCAGCATCCCATGGGGCCGCCGCGCGCACGCCTTGAGCCGGACCAGATCTTCCGGCGAGAACCCCAGCGTATCGATGTTCAGCTTGACCTGCCCCTTGTCCAGCACGCGCAGACACACGTTGCCGCCGAAG
>JACPXS010000068.1 GCA_016196415.1 Candidatus Omnitrophota bacterium | reverse complement strand
TCCTGGCCTTCCAATACCCGACGGCGATTCCCGGCGTCACGATCACGAATTTCTTGCGAGCTGCCTTGCGGGGGGTGCGCGGGCGCGACGTGCCGATTCGAGAGTTTCGACAGGCGGTCAAGGGAAAAAGGCTGCGCTGGAAAAATCTCCAGGAAGCTCAAGCATCCCTGGCGACACTAATCGCCCTGGTTCGATGGAAACTTCCCGCCCGTTACCCTCCACATGCCCGCCAAAGTGGCGTAGCATCCGCTCTGTATGATCACGGGTCTGCTGGGGCTCCTGAATGATCGTCGGCCCATCCGCCGCGAGGGCTGCAAGAAGCACCGTTGATTTGACTTGCGCACTCGAGACGGGCATGGTGTAGCGAATCGCTCGAAGCGGGCGCCGGCCGCGAACCACCAATGGGGGGTAGAGCTCCTGAGCGCCTGAACGTGAAGCGGACGTGGCCCCTTCAACGTGGGCCCCCATCTGCGTCAGCGGCTCCGCGACGCGCCGCATCGGACGCCGGCTGAGCGAAGGGCCACCGGTCAGTGTCGCGGTGAACGGTTGGCCTGCTAAGAACCCGGCCCCTAATCGCATCGTCGTCCCAGACTCGCCGCACCACAGCTCGCAACCCGGAGGCCGGATGCCATCGACCCCGCAGCCCTGAATCCACACCGACGTGGACGATCTCCGCACGACAGCACCGAGGGATTGAATAAGCTGGAGGGTTCGTTGGCAATCCTCGGCGCTTGGCCAAGGGCGAAGCTCCGTCTCGCCTTCGGCCAGCGCAGCGATCAGTACAGCTCGATGACAAATCGCCTTATCGGGAGGAACGGTTAGCGAGCCCTGAAGAGGAGAAGCCCCGTGCAGAATGACGTCCATGGTCAGTGCGCACCCGGTTCCTGTCCGTTGGCACCAGGCCCTTTCTCAGGCTGTTGCCACCAGATGGCCAACACACCCCAGCGCCATCTGGCAACATCTGCCGAAGGATGAGCCCGTCCCGGAAGGGGCGGTGCTAAGAGCGGCGAGCGGCAAGGGGATCTGTGTGACGGGCGATGTGCCCAATTTGGAGGCGAGGGGCGCTCAGGGCGCGCGGAACGGTCTATAAGGCCTTCACGGTGTCGCCTTCTCGGATATTGTTCTTTTGCGACTCCGGAAGAATGGTGGCCGCGGACAGCTCATCGTACACCTTTTCCACCTTCACCTTCCCGAGCACCTCATCCCCGCGCACAATCTGGAACTCTTGGCCCACCGAGAGCCCCTGGTTCTTTCCCAGGTTCATGACAATAAAATCGTACTCGCGGTTGACCACCACAATCTGCCCGTTTGAGGGAGTGGCGACTGTCGCGCTGGCCGGCATAACCATTCCCTCAGCTCCAGAGGCCTTCTGATCGGAGACGGTTACCTTGTCGAGCTCCACGAGCGGCTGTCCGGAGAGTTCCATGACTTTCGCTTCCAGCTGTTCCTTGGCCTTGCGCAAATCCGCGAGTTGCTGTTTGGCGGTTTCGTTGAGTTTCTGCAATTCCGCAAGCCTGTCCGCGCTTTGCTTCGACTCGCGCTGCGTCTGTTCCATCTCTTTTGTCAGGCGGCTGATTTCTCGCTCACGATCCTCGATAGACCGAGCTAACGTTTCCTTGGCTTCGGTGCTCTTGGCGAGCTCCTCCTGCGCTTGAGTCAGCTCGGTCCGAGCGCGTGTCAGTTCGGTCTCCATACGGGACTTGGTCTGCTGGAGATCCTGAAGCCGCACTTTCAAGTCATCGTTCTCCGCCAAGGCAAGCTGGAGTTCGCGTTCCTTGGCCTGGCGCCGATCCCGTTCTTGCATCTGCAGAAAAATGGCCACCCCGGCGACCCCCATCGCTAATACCACCAGGACGCTGAGCAACGGGACGAGCGTTTTCCCTGCTTGCCGCGGTCGAACCACACGCGGTGTTGTGTGGAGCTCATGCGCGTGCAGGTCAACCCGCCGGTTCCCTCGATGCTGCATCCAGTCACCCTCCTCACTCCCCATCACACATGATCCCCAGCACACGAACGAGGACGCCGCTCAAAAAACTCAGCTGACTCTATCACAGGCCTTTCTGCCTGTCAAGCGACGTACGGGTAGGGTTGCGCGTGAGCGCGTTCGCATGTTGGCGCGTTCAACGCGCAAACGCGCCAACCCGCGAACGGGACCACGTGACGTCGTCAACGAGGCACGGACGCCTGCTGCGATGCTGCGCACCGTTGTGCTTCCGCGGTGTGAAGCCAAATTAAGAACACCGATCAAAAAGACCTCTGGGCGCTCTGGTTCTGGGTTGGGGGCTGGGGGTTCGGGGCGGAAAACCCAGAACCCTGAACTCCGAACCAAATGGCATTTTGTTAGAGGCTGCTCTGTCGAAAAGCCGCTGCGTGGTAGCGGGTGACGCGGAGTCCCTCGACTCGGCGTTGCCTCGCTCGGGACGAATGCCGAGCGATGGCGAGGCAGAGCCGGGGTCCCCATGTCCGCCCGCAGCACCAGCGCGAGAGTCGCTGGGCGAGGAGGGATGCGGGTGGCGCAGCGGCAGGCCCCGCTGCCTGAAGCCGATGAACATTCCAGCGAGCTGGTTTTCGACAGAGCAGTTAGAGGCTCTAAGATGGGGGGCCTGTTACCTCGCGAGCAAGCGGTGGAGAAATGATCTCTCCAGGTGACGCGCGACCCACCCAGCCAGCAACCGGGGCGCGGCCTCGCGCTCCTTGGCCGCTTCACGGCGAAACGGGAGCACGCCGAGGACTCGGGTGAAACGCCGGAGGACGTCGGGGTTGGTCCGTTGCGCGATGCGGTCGGCCCTGAGAGGTGGAGGAGGCTGCGCATGGTTGATCACCACGCCGTAGTACGGCAGGCGCAACCGCCGGATGCACGCAAGGCTCAACAAGGTGTGGTTGAGCGTCCCCAAGCCAGGACGAGCCACGAGCAGGATCGGCAAGCCCAGCCGCTTTGCCAACTGCGCAACGGTGTCATGGGCACTCAACGGTACCAAGAGGCCTCCAACCCCTTCCACAATCAACAGCTCATGACGAGTCCGCAGAGCCTGAAATGCTCGCTCGATGCGCTCCATCCGGATGCGAGCCCGGCTGCGAATCGCGGCAGTCCAAGGAGCCAGGGCTTCTCGAAAGCAAACGGGATTGACCAAGGTGAGCGGATCGTCGACTCCAGCGCAGGTGACCAAGCGCCGCGCATCATCGGAGACGACGCGAGGAACACCGCCCTCCCCCACAAGCTGCCCGCCCGTCGCGACGGGTTTCATCACGCCCACCTCCACCCCGCGCTGATGGAGCCAGGCAGCCAGCGCACAACCGACCACCGTCTTCCCCACGCCAGTATCGGTCCCGGTGATAAAAATGCCCCGCAGGCGACGTCCTGATTTGTTCATGCACCCGCTGAATGGCTCAAGCGCTCTCAAGCCTCCCCAAGCCTTCGTGAAGCGCCTCGATCAACTCGTCGATCTGTAAGTCGGTATGAAGCGCGGTGACACTGACGCGAATCCTGGCGCTTCCCTCCGGCACGGTGGGTGGCCGGATGGCCGGCGCCCAGATCCCACGATTCCAGAGATGCGCAGCTAACGTCAAGGCGTAATGGGTCGTGCCGACCACCACGGGCACAATGTACGTCTCGGCGCTCGATCCTCGTGGATGGAGCGCAACGGACGGGGAGGAACGATGCAGAACCGCCAGGCACTCGTGGAGCCGTCTCACCCGGGCATGGAGCTGTTCACGCCACACCGGCTCCTCCCCAAGGACATGCAAGGCGGCCACGGCGGCTGCGGCCACCGGAACCGCCAGCGCGGTGGTGTAGATGAACGTTCGGGCCCGATTGCGGAGAAACTCGATCAGCGTCTTCGGCCCAACCACAAACCCCCCTTGACAGCCCAGCGCCTTCCCGAGCGTTCCGCTATAAAGGAAGCGCTCGTGAGCGACCCCTCCCGCCTCAGGACTTCCCCTCCCGCTTGGGCCAAGCGCGAAGGCGCCATGCGCATCGTCCAGATAGACCAGCGCGTCATGCGCGTCGGCCGCCTCAAGAAGCTGCGGGAGCGGCGCGCAATCGCCATCCATACTGAAGAGCCCTTCTGTCACGATGAGACGGCGCCTGGCCTTTCCCGCTCGGGACAACAACGCGGCCGCGTGATCCGCATCGTTATGGCGAAACACCCGAAGAGTGGCGCGGGTGGCCCTCGTGGCGTCGAAGAGACTCGCATGGGCGCAGCGGTCGATCGCCACGAAGTCTTGGCTGGAGAGGAGGGCTCCCAGCGTGCCAAGATTCATGAGATACCCGCTAGGATAGACGATTGCGCTCTCTGCGCCAAACCACGCCGACAGCAATTCCTCAAGACGCCGGTGCCATTCGGTCGTCCCTGCCAAGAGCCGCGAGGCGCACGCGCCGATTCCCCATTCGCGTGCAGCGTGTGCGGTAGCTTCTTTGAGAGCCGGATGGTGCGAGAGCCCCAGGTAGTCGTTGGAACACCAGCTCACCACCTGGCGTCCATCAATCTGCACCAGCGCCCCCTGGCTCGCCTGAAGAGGAGTCAGCTGACGCAAGATAGTGCGCTCTTCAAGATCCGTGAGCTCTTCGGCGAGATCGTTAAGCAGTCGCTGGCGTGCCGATGGGGTAACTATGGGAAGAGGCATCTGTGCCTGCGCGCTCGCATCGACGCTCCAATGACCCGGGGCTTACGCCCACGGTATGGGAACAGGCTGGAGGACAATCGGCCGGCGGCGTTGAAACTAGCGCACGACCATCGGGAGGAATTCGGTGGAGCCGAACACGCCGAAGAGCCCGTGCGCTTTGAGCCACATCCCGCGCTTGAGGTAGCCCAGCGCCGGCCCGATCACATTCGCCGCCATGGTGGTTTCATCCCCGAGAATGAAGTGGTGGCTGGAACGTTTCCCTTCAACGGTGGTCCCGGTGAGGGTCATCGTGGTGGAGACAGGTTTCTTCGGATGGCGCGTATCCATGACGCCGCCAACCTCCACGCGGTCACGATCGTCCACGACCCCCACGCGCTGAAGCAGAAGATCGTCCGCATGCTCCATGTGCCGAAGCTCGAGCAGGCCGTTGGTCCGATCCAGCAGCGCCTCGATTTCCGCATCACTCATGGCCTTGGCGCGCTCGAGCGTGTAGCCGGGCAAATGGGCGATATCTTCTCGGATGGTCGCCTTGTAGGTCTCCCAGTTCGCAATGCCCACTCCCCACCAGATGTCGACTCTCTCAACCTCAATAAACGATTGCGCCGCTAACACCGCCGCCGCCGCTAAGAGCCCCGGCGTCGCGCCGCAGCCGGTCAAGACGACGCTGCGCGAGCGCTTCACCAGGCCATCCAGCGCGAACATCTGCTCGACAGCCCTGGTCCGCTTGAGCACATCCACGAACACAAGCGACGCGTTGGCGCGCGCAAATCGCTCAATCACCCCGGGAATAAACTCATTGGGAAGGTTGGGGAGTGCGACGAGGAGCGCATCGAGCTGCTCGCCCATCGCCAAGATCTCACCGAGCGGATCGTCGCAGTGGCGCGCTTCGACTTCCGTCGCGATCCCCACCCCACCTTGGGCATCCTGGCCGCTCTCCTGATGGCGTCGGTAGCCGTCCACGAGGTCGCCCGAGACGCCCTTGATTGCTTCCGCGTGGAGGCCCGCTGGTGAGCAGATGACGCCGCGGCTGTCACAGATCGCTGCCAGGCACAGTTCGCGTTTCATCCCGATGATCCGGGCCGCCGCTTTGCCTAACCCGCCAGCCCCTAAGACGGCGATCCTGATTGGTACTGTCATCGCCTCAGCCATTGTGCTCGAACTTGAGCGGGTTGAGAACAAGACCGCGTCTGGCGGCTCACAACGCCCTCACCGCTCCAACCACGTCTGCCGACAGGACTGTCGTTCGATGAGTTTCGTCCCTAACAGCCGTTTGATCAGACGTGGTTTTCCAAGGATCTGGTTGCTGAGGATCTCCACGGAGAGTTCCCCCACGTCGCTTAAGGGCTGTCGGACGGTCGTCAAGGGGACGTTGGCGAAGGCCGCAATGGGGCTGTCATCAAACCCAACCACGGAGATCTCCTCCGGGACCCGTAATCTGAGCTCGCGCGCGACTTCGATGGTCATCACCGCCATCTCGTCGCTCGCGGCAAAGATTGCCGTGGGTCGATCTGGGTGGGTGAGCAGTTGGCGCGCGGGCTCACGCGCTGAACGACCGGAGTAGTCCCCGTGAACAACAAAGTGGGGCTTCACCTCGAGGCTGCGCGCTTTCATCGCCTTCAAGTACCCATCGAGTCGTTCGATGCCAACCGGAGTGCGCAAATGCCCGGTGATGGTCGCGATCTCCCGATGACCAAGCTTGTGGAGATACCCCACGACTTCTTCAGCGGCAAGCGTATTATCAATCGCCACGCAGCTGACGGGGAGCTCTTTGATATAGTGGTTCATCACCACGCAGGGGATGTCTTGATCAAGCACGGAATCGAGCTGTTCTTCATTGCCGTCGATGTCGGCAAACAGCACCCCGTCTACGGCTGTCAGGTCGATGAACGATCGGCCGTCGGTAATATGCAGGAGCAGGTTCAGCTTGAGGCGGTCAATCGCGGTTCCCATACCCTTCATCAGCTCGGAGACATAGAACGAATGGAACATATCCGTAAAGCGAGGAATCACCAGGCCAATGGTATTACGCGTTCCCGACGCGAGCCGCTGGGCGTTCGGATTGGGGCGATACCGCAGTTGTTTGATCGCGTCACGGACCAAGCGGGCGTTCTCTCCCGATACCGTGGACACGCCGTTGAGCACTCGGGACACCGTCGTCGTTGACACGCCCGCCGTCTTGGCCACTTGAGCAATATTCACTCGTCTGATGGGGGGATGTCGCAGCGCCGTGATCCTTGTGGTGGTTAGTACTCGGTGGCGGGTTCCTGCCGAGCGAGGCGAGCGCCTGAAGGACTCAAGAGTTTGGCGGTGACGAAAATCAGCAAGTTGGAGCGCTCCGATGACTCGTCTTCCTTTCGGAAGAGTTTGCCGAGCACCGGCAGCGAGCCGAAGAACGGAACCTTGGTGATCGTCTTCGCGGTCGTATCCTTCATCAACCCCCCGAGCATGACCGTCTCCCCGTCTTCAATGACCACGCTGGTCTCCAGGTTCCTGGTCGTGAATCGTGGCAGGCTCACTTCCCCGCCGAAGGTGTCGTCGGTTTTCTTCTCGCTGACCTCGGGTTTCATCGCCAAGGTGATCGTCCGCATATCCTGGCCGACGCTTGGGGTTACGTGGAGGAGGATGCCGAGATCCTTCGTCACAAAGCCCTGGGGCACGTTGACAAAGCGCGTCTCTCGCTTGCCGTTGACGACGTCCAAAAAATCGCCGTCGCCGTTGAGATCTTCCCGGACCACCGACGCTTCATAGCGAGTCGCATAGACAAACTCCGTGACGATCTTGATGGTGGCGGTTTGGTTGTTCAGGGTCGTGATGCGAGGCGCCGAGAGCGTCTTGGTCTTTTTGTTCTCGGCCAGCGCATGCATGACAGCGGAGTACTGGGTTCCCGTCAGAATCCCCTGGAAGGTCAGGTTGAGCCCATTGCCGGAGGCCTGATTGGGATTGGTGAAGTCCGTGAAATCGATCTTGGTGCCGCGCAGCAGCGACGTCCCCTGGCTTGACAGTTGCAGTCCAGGGCCTTTCGTCCGATCCCCCTGCATTTTCTTCGTGAGCGACGCGTTGCCGGTTAACTGGCCATCAAACCCCCATTCCATCGTATCGGTGAACGTGACTTCAAGAAAGCGCGCCTCGATGAGCACCTGCGCGGGCGTCTCATCAAGCTGAGACACCAACTGCTCGACCTGCTGGAGGTAATAGGGGACATGGGTCACAATCAAGGCGCCGCTGCGCTCATCAAGCAGCAGGGAACTCTCGCGGACTCGGGGAATGACGCTTTCCAGGAGATCCTTGATCGTCTTCATCTCCCGCACCGCAGTGGTTTGCAGCGCGACGCTTTCGCGAACGTCAGCCAAGGGCTCAAATGCCGCCACGAGGCCCGGACCTTGGTTCAGGTACAACACGCGGGTCTCCAAGGGCTCCGCTTCCATTTCATCGCGAGTCGCCACCCAAAGCGCTTCCCCGTCTCGCCGGTACAACAGCCCCTGCCCTTTAAGCAGATACTCAAGCGCGCGGTTGAGCGGCATGCCCATTAAGTGCACCGTCACGGGCTTGCCCAGCGTCTTCGCCTTCTCGGAGAGCAGGATGTTGATTCCCGCGCTATCCGATAGAAAGGCCATCGCAGAGGCAAAGTCCACTTCCTGAAAATCGGCGGTGACCGGCTGGGTTAAGCGTGCCCGAAGGCTCTGCGCGGGTGTCGGCTGAGCCCCCTCGAGCGTCCCGTGAGAGATCCACACCATCAGCCCGATCATCATCAGGGCGACTCGCCACCAGCTCATGTGACCCTGCCGGGACGATGAGGGTTGACTCGCGGGCCGCGCATCGGTCATCAGGTTACGTCGCCTGCCCCCTCGGAGCTAATAACCGCGCCGTGATAAAGATCAAGAGATTCTTGCGAGTGTTGGAATTCTCCTTTTGGCGGAACAGCCCGCCAACGAGCGGAAGATCGCCCAAGATCGGAACCTTCGTCACCTGGTTCGACGCGGTGTCTTTCATCAACCCGCCCAAGACCACCGTTTGGCCGTCTTCAATGACCACGCTGGTCGTCAACTGGCTTGAGGTGAACTCCGGCACCGTCACTCCGCCTCCGAGATTGCGGAACTGGCTGAAGGCGCTCACCTCGGGTGCGAGCACAAGCGTAATGGTCTTCAAGTCCTTTCCAACGCTGGGCGTGACGTTGAGGAGAATGCCGACATTCCGCTTCTGCAGGTCCTGGGGCACGTTGGCGAATTCCGTCTCACCAGCATCGTCGAAGTCGCCGTCCCCGTTAATATCAAATTGGATGCGGGAGACCTCGTAGCGCGTGGGATAGTTGAATTCCTCGACCACGCTGATCTGCGCGGTCTGGTTGTTCAGGGTCGTGACGCGAGGCGCCGAGAGCGTCTTCGTTTTCCTGGACTCTTCAAGCAGGTGGAGCGCCGATTCAAACTGCGTGCCGGTCAAGATCCCCTGGAGCGTCAGATTCAGCCCTTCAGTCTCCCGCGACAACGTCGGAAACTTGAAACCGCTCCCGCTGTTCAGTTGATGCCCGGGGCCCCGCGTGTTATCGGTCGCGGTCTGCTTCGTCAGCGAGCTGTTGCCGTTCAAGACGGATTCGAGCGCAAACTGCTCCAGATCCGTGATGGTCAGCTCGATAAATCTGGCCTCGATCAGGACTTGGATCGGCGTGATGTCGAGCTGGCTGAGCAGCCGCTCCAACAGGAGCAAATTTTCGGCCGTGTTCGTCATGACCAGGGCTCCGGTTCGCTCATCCACGACGAACTTGCTCTCGGGAGGCTGCGGAATGGTCCGTTCGATCAGTTCGGTCACCGATTGCATAGCCAACGCGGGGTTTGCCTCAACGGCGGCGGTTTTCAGGGCAAACGGGCCCAGCCCGTTGTGCAGAAAGAACACCCGGGTCTCCAGCGGCTCATTTGAAAACTCCTCCGGCGTGGCAATCAGGATCGCGTCCTGCTCGACCCGGTACCCCAGCGAGAGGGTCTTCGCCAGGTACTTAATAGCCTGCTCAAGCGGCAGCTCTTTGACTCTCAGCGACACACGGCGGGTCTTCAGGTCAAGCTTCGGGGACGGGATAATGCTCACCCCGGCTGCATCGGCGATGAATTCCAGGACATCGCTGAGCGCCACCTCGTTGAACTCAAAGGAGATCGGTTCGCGAAGCCTCGCAACCATGGCCGGATCGGCCCCTCCGGCAAGGAGTTGGGAGGCTGCCGACGGCCCCCTCCGCACTTCAGGCAGCAACTCGGCTTTCAGGACATCGTTCAGCATGGCCTGATCGTCGAGTTTTTGCTGCCGCTGGATTCGGTGCTCGTCCTCTCGGAGCTTCGCCCCTTGAGCTTGCTCAATCAGCTGCTGCGCTTCGTGATCTGAGGGGTTCTGAACGAGGATGGCCGTCAGCAGCCTGATGGCGGTGTCGTACTTCCGGTCGAGGATCGCGGCTTTGGCGTACTTGAACACCGTCTCCAACTCCATCCGTTTCTGGGTCAGCAATTGCTCAAGCTCCGGCACGATCGCCCCGCGCGAGCCGGGCGGCAACTCCGTCTTGGCCCGAAGCTGCTCCTCAAAATGTTTCAGCTCAACTCGGCTGATCAGGCGGTCGGCCGCCTTGGCAAGCGGATGGTCCGGGTCGATCAAGACCATTTGCTGCAGCACTTGGACCGCTTCCTGGTAGGCACCGCGCTGATAGAAGGCGAGCGCTTTTTGGTAGAGCGCCTTGAGTTGACGCTCCCGCGCCAGTTGGAGCTGCCGCTGGGCTTCCCGTTGCTTGACCGCTTGCTGGCTGAGCTTCTGGCGGCTCAATTCAATCGCTAATCGTTGGGCGTCTTGACGCTCACGCGCCCTCGCACGCTCAGCCTCCGCTTCCTGCCCCGCGCGTTCACGTTCCGCTTCTTGCCGTTTCTGCTCCTCGAGCCGAGCCTTCGCCGCCTCGAGAAATTGCTCAGCCAGCGGGGTGAACCGAAGAGGCTCTTTCGATTCCTGGTGCTGTTCGGTGGTGGCAGATTGAGGTTC
>JACPXS010000067.1 GCA_016196415.1 Candidatus Omnitrophota bacterium | reverse complement strand
CACCACGAAGACGCTCGCGTCATACCGGAGGTTGAGGTCGCGCCAGATATTGAGGTTGAGCAGGTGGCCCAGCGTGAGCTTGTCAAGGCCCAGGTGCGCGGCGATGTCGAGACGGCGCACGCGCTTGAGCACTGGTTGGAAAAGCAGGAAGACCAGTTCAGTGCTCAGGCCCAACAGGTCGAAGCCGCCATCTCACAGAATCTGGAGCGGCTGGACCGTGGCGAGGGTGAATCGAAGCATGCCGAGCGCGCTGCGGAGCGTGCGGAGCGCATGGTTGAGCGGATGACCCAACTGGCTGCCGAGCATACCGAGCGCAACGTGGAACGTGCCGTCGAGCGGGCCGCGGCGAAAGCCGAGCGGCAGACAGAGCAAGCCGCGGCGAAAGCGGAACAGAAGGCCGAGCAGGTGGCGGCCAAAGCCGAGCAGAAGGCCGAGCAGCAGGTGGAGAAAGCTGCGGCGAAGGCTGAACACGCTGCAGAGCAAGCCGCAGCGAAAGCCGAGAAAGCGGCCGAGCAAGCCGCAGCCAAATCGGAGCAGAAGGCGGAGCAGGTGGCGGCGAAAGCGGAGCGGCAGACAGAGCAAGCGGCGGCCAAGGCTGAAGCGAAAGCTGAGCAGGCGGCGGTCAAAGCCGAGCAGCAAGCCGAGCAGCAAGCCGAGAAGGCCTCGGAGAAGGCCGAGAAAGCGGCCGACCAGGCGTCGAAGAAAGCCGCTGGGAAAGCCGACAAGGAAGCCACGGGGAAAGCCGACTAAGATGAGGACTAAGCAGGCCCCATCAGCTACCTCGCCGATCGGGTGAAGAAAAGGAACCACGAGCCATGGACCTGTCCGGGAACGGCCGCAATCCCACGTCACCCAAGCCGCAGCGCGCGCACGTCGTCCTGATCGTGGATGATGAGCCGTCGGTGCGCTTCTTCCTTCGGAACTATCTGCAGTCCATCGGGGTCACCGAGATCGTGGAGGCAGCCAACGGCCAAGAGGCCGTGCAGCAGCTCCGTGGCCATCCGATGATCCGCGTGATTATCACGGACCTGAAGATGCCCGTGATGGATGGTGTGGATGCCATCCGTCAGTTCCGGGCGATCAACCCCTCCGCGGTGATCGTGGTGCTCACCGGCTACACGCGATACCGGGGCATCCTGGAGACGGCTGAAGGCGGTGCGCTGGTCATGATGAAACCCATCGAGTTGGACGAGCTAGACCGCGTGATGGACATGTCGCTCACCCGCGCCTCGCTGCTCCCCTAACCGCTTGCCTCACTGCCATCCGAGACCATGGTAGGCGTGTCGCATCATCAAAGACCACGGCCATGGCCGTGGTCTTTTATTGGACGAGCTCCGCTCGGAACGCCTCCTCATCAATTTCGCGAAGCGAGATTGATGGAGTCGCCGCGTCACGGGGTGGTGAGCCCGTGGATGGCCCTCGACACGATCGAGGAGGCTGTGGCGTGGGTGGATGGGCGCGGGCGCATCCGGTGGTGCAACCGCCCGTTCGCTCATCTGGCAGGGCGGTCGGCGCCGACGCTCTCGGGCGCGGACGTGGCCGACGTCCTCCCCCTGCGACAGGCGGGGCGTCCGGTGCCGACGGAGGACTCCCCGATCCATCGCGTCCTGAACGGGCAGAGCCACGTTGAGGGGACGTACGAGCTGGAGCAGGGAGAGAGCCAGTTCATCCTGAAAGTATCCTGCGCGCGGGTCGTGGTCGGCCGCGATCCCCACGTGCACCCCGCCCGTTCGGGAAAGGGCGGGGTGCACGCGATCCTGACGGTCACGGACTGCACGGAACAGCACCTGACGGAGACGCAGCTCCGACGGGCCCACCAGGACCTCACGCACTCATTTGAGGAGCTGCAGGCCGCCCAGGCGCACCTCATCCAGGCGGAAAAAATGGTCGCGGTGGGACGTCTGGCCAGCGGGATCGCCCATGAGCTCCGGAACCCCTTGCAGGTCATCCGCCACGCGGTGGAGTGTCTCAGCAGCGAGACGCCCGGCCAACCGATGAGCGCATCGGAGATCCTGGCCATCATCAACGAGGCGATCGAGCAAGCCAGCCGCTTCATCCGACACCTGCTCGATTTTGCCAGGCCGGCCCCCTTGGTGTTGAAGCCGACGGACCTCAACCAGGTCCTGGAGGTCGCCTTGGAGCTGGCCACCAAGCAGTTGAGCGCCAGGCGCATTACGGTGACGAAGCAGTGGGGGGCGTCCCTCCCCCTGGTGCTGTTGGACGCCAATCAGATGCAGCAGGTCTTCATCAACCTGATCCTCAACGCGTTGCAGGCGATGCCGGAGGGTGGCACGCTCACGCTGCGCAGCAGCGGGATGGGGCCCCACCCCACGCCCCAGCCGTTCGACGGCCGGGTGGTGATCGGGGAGGTGATCGACACGGGAATGGGGATCCCTGCCGCTCAACTCCATCGGGTGACCGAGCCGTTCTTCACCACCAAGCCCCAGGGGCAGGGTACGGGGTTGGGGTTGTCGATCTGCCGGTCGATCGTGGAACACCACGGCGGGCGCCTTGAGATCGACAGCCAGGAGGGCCAGGGCACTCAGGTGCGAGTCCTGTTGCCGGTCATCCGTTGAGCTCTCTGCGGAGTCAGACCCCTCTCAGATACGTTTCGTGCGGCAGATGCGTCTGACACCTCGTTTCAGCGCTTTGCCTTCTTTCCCTTCTTCATGTCCTTCTTCACGGCGTCGGGTGGTGACGCGGGCGGGGGCGCGAGGGTGGACGCGGCTGGGGGCGCGGATGCTGGCGGTTGCGCGAAGTAGACGATGGCGCGGGACAGGATCTCCACGGGAACGGGCTTCGCGTCCTTTCCCCCTGTCGGATCAACCCTGGAGGCGGTTCGCCTCACCCAGTTGCCGCGCTCATCCGCCTCAACGGTGTAGACGTCTTTGGCGCTCAGATTCCCGCTGGCGTTGTAGAAGGCCCCTTCCAGCTGGTTGCCGCGCGTGTCATACCGCGAGACGAACCTCCCCATCACGGCGCCCTCCGGGGTGGAGGTGATGACTTCGCTGGTCGAGCCCTGCTTGTCGTAGGTGGAGACGGTCCGATTCACGAGCCGGCCGCTTGCGTCGTAGGTGGCGCTTTCGGTCTCGCGACCCTGCTTATCATAGGAGGGGACGAAGCGGTTCATGAGCGTCCCGTGGGCGTCCGAGGTCTCCATCTTGGTCCGATGGCCCTGGGTGTCGTACTCAAACGTCGATTGGTCAAGCAGCGCCTCCGTTCCATCGTAGGACGCGATCTGCGTCTGGCGTCCCTGCCGATCGTATGTCATGACGCGTTTGCCCATCGGCTGATCCTTGTCATCCACCTGCGCCCGTTCGACCTCGCGTCCTTGGTCGTCGTAGCGCACATGTTCCTTCCTCGTGAGGGAGTCATTGGGTCCGTAGATCTCGATGTCCGTCAGCTTGCCCGCCTGGTCATAGATCGACACCGAGCGATGAATCCTCGAGCCGGTGGCGTCGTAGCCCCTCTGCTCGGTCAGTTGGCCCGCGTCGTCATAGGCCGCCTCCGCGATCAGGACCTTCGGGGTTTCCTGCAACGTGCCGTCCTGATCCTGGGTGAACATGGCTCGCCAGGTCTGCACCGTTTGCACGGGCCCTTCGACGTCCTTGGGCGTTCCCCGCGGCTGGGCCCACGCCGCCAGAGGCCAGCTGACCAGCAAACCAATCACCACCTCGCTACGCACGCGTCTCATCGCTTCCCTCCTCCGCTGAAATTGCTCCGCCGGATACTGCTCCAGTCGCATCGCTGTCCTTGCTCCCACCTCAGAGGCTCTGTCCCCTGCTATTGAATTTCGCGCAACTCCATGACCGCTCGCGCCGTTGCGCGAAATTCATCAATAGTTGCGTGGCTCTCACGAGCGCACTCTAGCATGGT
>JACPXS010000066.1 GCA_016196415.1 Candidatus Omnitrophota bacterium | reverse complement strand
TCTGAAGCAAGCCGAGTGCGACCCACAGCACGATCATGGAGGAGCCGCCGTAACTGACCAGCGGGAGCGGAACGCCAACCACCGGCAAGAGCCCCATCACCATTCCCACGTTGACCACGGTTTGATACGCAATCCACGAGAAGATGCCGATCGCAAGGAGCCGCCCCTGCGGTTCCAAGGTCGTCAGGGAGATCTGGAGCGCTCTAACTAGAAGCACCACGAATGTCCCTAGCAGGATGAGAGACCCCAAGGCCCCCCACTCTTCCCCGATGACTGAAAAGATGAAATCCGAGTGGCGCTCCGGCAAGAAGTTGAGCTGACTCTGCGTCCCGGCGAACCATCCCCTCCCCCACACCCGCCCAGAGCCGATGGCGATGGTGGATTGAATGATCGAATAGCCAGCCCCCAACGGGTCCGCCTGAGGATTGAGAAAAATCATCAGCCGATCGCGCTGGTACTCCTTCAGGACGTGCCACCAGGCCAGGGGTGACAGGACAAGCAACCCACCCGCGCACCCGCCAATCACTCGCCCGGAGGCGCCAGTCGCCCAGACGGTCCCAAGCCAGATCGCGCCAAACACGGACGCGGAGCCAAGATCTGGCTGGAGCAGCACCAGCAGCGCCGGCGGAACCACCAAGCCCAGCGAGGTCAAGACCACGCGGCGTGGCAGCGGGGTGGGTTGTCCTGCCAGGTAGCGGGCCAGTAACCAAGTGGTGGTGAGCTTGGCAAACTCGGAAGGCTGGACACTGAACCCCCCGATCGACAACCACCGGGTGGCGCCAAGCCGCATCGCCCCGGCAATGGGAACCAGGATCAGCGTCACCAAGCTCGCGCCATAGGCGATGCCAGCAAGATCAGTCCATCGGCGATAGTCTGTCCTCGCCACCCCAATCGAGGCAAGCAGGCCGATGGCCATCCACAGCAGATGGCGTAGCAGCAGTGCCGGGTTCGCGGTGGCTGCTGCGCTCGCCATGGCGAGTCCACTGATAAGCGCCAGAACCAGGGAGGCCCCTAACAGCCCGCGGTCCCACCTTCGTGAATCGCTCAGCGATATCCTCATGCTACCTCGTTGATCATGCGCCTCGTGCGTTCGTGAACCTAACAGGCTGCGGAGAAACTCCCGCAGCGCTCAAGGTTCGAGGCTCAAGGCTCGAGGCAAGAGTACGACGCTCGACGGCGAAACGGTTTTCCCCTCGAGCCTTCAGCCTAGAGCCTCCAGCCAAAACAGGGTTTTTCCGCAGCCTGCTAGAGAGCGCCGGGCACCGCCGCATACTCGCAGATCGCTTTTGCCACCTCTGCCGGAAGATCGCCTCCAGACCCTCCATGCTCAACGACAATCGCCATCGCCACGCGCGGATGCTCGATCGGACAAAACCCCACAAACCACCCATGCGTCTGTCCGGGAATGTGCGTCTGTGCGGTCCCGGTTTTTCCCCCGATGCTCACCAGCGGGCTCAACGCCCGGTGACCCGTCCCATCGGGATCGCTGACCACCGCTTGCATGCCAACCCGAACGGCATCGATCGTCTCGACGGACCATGCCAGTCGCCGCCGAACCGTTTGGCCCTGCCAAGCATGAGCGGCCACCGATGTGACGATCCGCGGTTCAATGAGCCAACCTCTATTCGCAAAGACACTCGCCATCAGGGCACACTGGAGTACCGTCACCAAGATCTCCCCCTGCCCAATCCCCAAGAGCGCCACTTCGCCTTCCGTTAATCGCCGGGACGGCAGATGTCCGGCCGCCTGCTCCATGGGCCAGGCGGTTCGATGGGAGAATCCGACCTGCTCCAGCGCTGCACGCAACCGGTCGGCTCCCAACCGACGACTGACTTGCATGAAGTACACGTTGCACGATTGCTTCAGCGCATCGCGGAGCGCCAGGGGACCGTGGCCGTCTCGGTTCCAGCAATGAAACGTCCGATCGCCGATGGTGAGCGCGCCTGGGCAGACAAACGTCGTGGAGGGGGTGATCGCCCTCGCTTCCAAGGCGGCGGCCGCGGTCACCAGTTTGATGATTGAGCCTGGCTGGTAGACGCCCATGGTGGCCCGATTCATGATCGGCGACTGGGGATTATTGAAGAGCTGTCTGACGAGCTGAGTATCGGAGGCGATGAACGCCGAAGGAGGAAAAGCCGGGACGCTGACCATGGCCAGCACGTCCCCGGTCGCGGGATCAACCACGACGCACGCCCCCGGCTGGGTTCCCAGCGCCGTTTCAATCAGTGATTGCAGCGGGCCATCGATGGTCAACGTCACCCGGGCTCCCGGCTGAGGGGTCTTGCTGCCAAGCATACGAACCCGTCGAGCCTGATGGTCCACCTCCACCATCACGCCACCTGATTGCCCACGGAGCGCGTGATCGAGGAGCCGTTCAAGCCCCATCCGTCCCACGAGATGAGTTGGACGGACTCCATAGGGCTTCAACAATGGGAGCTCCTCGGGGGTGGGCTGGCCGAGGTAGCCCAGCACATGAGAGGCGCTCGCGCCAAGGGGATAGCGCCGCATGGCTTCCGCCTTGATGAACAATCCGGGGAACTGCCACCGATCCTCTTCCAGACGGAGCGCGAGCTCCTTGGGAACTCGATCGACCACGGTCGCGGGAAGAAACGCCAGACTTCGCTGCCGGGTGAACTCCCGCTTGAGGTCGGCAACGGGACGGTGGATCAGCGCGCTCAGATGCGTCAGGACTGAAGGAAGGTCTTCCAGCTCTTGCGGGACAACGGCCACGCGAAAGACGGTTTCGTCGTCAGCCAAGACGCGCCCCTGACGATCGACCACGAGCCCCCGCGGGGCCTGCTCGGGGACCAAGCGGATCCGGTTCTGTTCGGCAAGACGCCGGTAGGAAGTTCCCTGGAGGATTTGCAGATCGAGCAAGCGCAGCGTCAAGATCGCGAAGGCGATCAGCAGGAGAGACTGGAGCTGCGCGATCCGACGGCTCATGCGGGGAAGCGTCTGTCACATCACTCACGGCGTCTGGGAGTGGGTGCCAGCATCCTGCGTGTGGATCGTTGGCGACCTGCCCCGGTTGGCGTCAACGGCTCACGAAGACGACCCACGACCACGATCGCCACCACCGTGCCGGCGACGTGAACGCTCACAAGCCCCGCCACCGGAAACGACCAGAGATGCGCTATCCGGAGTTGGATGAGTGTCATCACGACACTGGCGGCCCCGGCGATCATCCCCTGCAGCCTTCGATCGGCGACATCCCAATGGCCGGAGAGCCAACGGATCACCCCGCCAAGCAGCAGATATTCCACCAGGACCACGGTGGGCAATCGAAGGGCCCACACCATGGTCAGCAGTCCGGCGGTCCCTGCGAAGAGAAGCCATTTGGCGGGCGTCCTGGTCGTAGCGAGCACGCTCCCCACCAGGGTCAGATCGGGGACCCACCACGGAGAGACTGAGAGCTGGGCGACGAACTGATGCGCGACGACACAGCCCAGCAGCGTGATCATCGATGAGGCCTCTGCATGCTGGAACCGTTACTGGCGAGCCGGCAGGCACAGCACGTCTTCGAGCCGGCTCACATGCGCTGCCGGCGCGACGAAAGCCGAGAGGCTGCCGGACGGCTCATCTCGGACGACGCGAGTCACCGTCCCGAGGGGTACGCCCTTCAGAAAGCTTCCCGCCAGCCCGGCCGTCACAATCTGATCGCCCTCGTTGATGTCCGCGCGCGCATCGAGATAGATCAATTCGCACAACCCTCGCCCCCGACCAACGAGCAGGCCGGTCTCTCGAGAGCGCTCCACCAGCCCGGCGACTCGACTGTCTGGATCTGTCAGCAGCATGACCAGGCACGTCGTGGGGTATAGCGCCATGACGCGGCCAATGACGCCGGAGGGATGCACGATCACGCTCTCGAGGGACAGCCCGTCTCGCTCCCCTTTATTCAAGAGCACGGTCTGCTGAACTGGGAGCGTCGATCGCCCAATCACGCTGGCCACAATCCCTTGATGGATTGGCGCCATGGCCAGTACCTGGGCTGCGGCATCCGTCTGTCGCAGCGTTTCACGCAGGTGCGCTGTGTTCAGCCGCTCTTGAGTCAATGCCGCCTGAAGACGATGGTGCTCACGGAAAAGCACAGGGAGCTGCGGGAGGATGAGGATCAGCTCAACGGTGTTCCGCGTCAAGGTCAACGGCAGGCGAAGGAAGGCGAGTGTACCATGCCTGACCGGTTCCTGAAGCAGCCACACCGCGCCCAAGAGGAGCGCACCCACCACAGCAAGGCGAGGAGAACGGCGCACCGGACGGCAACAGCACGAGGCTGCTACAACGCGTGACGGGGCTGGTGACCGACCTTGTTTCACGCAATCGGCCACGAACCGACCGCGTCATCCGGCCCCGCGGCTGTCACAATTCCGAGCGGGTGGACACGGCGATCCTGCTCCGCAGGTACCGGATATTCTCAAGCCCCTTGCCCACCCCAAGCGCGACAGCCGTGACAGGATTTTCTGCGATGTGAACAGGCAAGCCGGTCTCTTCTGCCAAGAGTTTGTCTACCCCTCGAAGGAGCGAGCCGCCTCCTGCCAAGACGATGCCGCGGTCAATCAAATCAGCGGAGAGCTCGGGCGGGGTCTTCTCGAGTGTCAAGCGGGCGGCTTCAACAATGGACCGAATGGGCTCCGATAACGCTTCCCGAACTTCTTCGGAAGTGATTGTCACCGTCTTCGGCAGACCCGTGACCAAATCGCGGCCCCGGACCTCCATCGTGAGCTCCTCATCGAGCGGATACGCCGAGCCGATGCGAATCTTGATCTCTTCCGCAGTCCGCTCCCCGATCATCAAGTTATAGGCCTTCCGAAGATGCTCAATGACCGCCTGATCCATCTCATCACCGGCAACTCGGATGGAGCGCGAGACGACGATCCCGTCAAGGGAGATCACCGCCATCTCCGTGGTGCCTCCGCCGATGTCGAGAATCATATTGCCGCCGGGCTCATGGATGGGCAACCCCACCCCGATTGCCGCCGCCTTCGGTTCCTCGACCAAGAACACTTCACGGGCCCCGGCGCGCAGCGCCGAATCCCGAACCGCCCGTTTCTCCACCTCGGTAATCCCTGACGGAATCGCAATGATCACCAGCGGTTTGTTCAGCTTTCGAGGCTGGACTTTCTTGATGAAGTAGCGCAGCATCGCTTCGGTCACTTCAAAATCCGCGATGACGCCGTCTTTCATCGGACGAATGGCGGAGATGTTCCCCGGCGTGCGACCGATCATCCGCTTGGCCTCTTCGCCGACCGCGAGGACGTGGGAGGAGCCTCGCTGAATCGCCACCACGGAAGGCTCGCAGAGGACGATCCCCCGGCCCTTGACAAACACTAAGGTCGTCGCAGTCCCAAGGTCAATGGAGATATCCTGCGAGAACAAGCCAAGGATGAAATTGGTGGCGTGCTGGAGGGCGTTACTCGCTTGTTTCAGTCGGGTTGGCGTCATACGGTTGGCTCATCCTAACAAAGGGACCCGGTCTTGTCAACGGTTTTTACCGTCGAGGAACCCGCGAGACTCCGGAGTTGGTCGAAAAATTCCGGAAACGATTTTGCCACGCACTCCGCCCCCCGAAGTCTCGTAACACCCCGCGAGTTCGCCACGCCGGCGATCGCAAGGCTCATGGCAGTCCGATGGTCGCCGGCGCTTTCGACCACGCCTCCGGTGAGGTGACCGCCGTGGATTTCGACCACATCCGGCGCTGGAAGATCCATGCGGACGCCCAATTGCCGAAGGCCGTTGACCATAGAACGGATCCGATCGGTCTCCTTGACCCGTAACTCCCCCATCCCTGAAAGGCGCGTCGTGCCCTGAGCGCAGGCGGCGGCGACCAGCAACACTGGCAATTCATCAATGAGGCTGGGCGCGTCAGTGGACTGAAGGGTCACCCCTGTGAGGGGACGGGCTTCCACCGTCATCGTGCCGGAAGGCTCCCACGAATCGCGCTCGACCGTCCACTCAACCCGCGCGCCCATCTGCTGGAGGACGCGTAACAGGGCGATCCGTGTGGGGTTGATGCCCACCTGGTTGAGCGTGAGCCGGGAACCCGGAATGCACGCCGCGGCGACAAGGAAAAAGGCTGCGCTGGAAAAATCTC
>JACPXS010000043.1 GCA_016196415.1 Candidatus Omnitrophota bacterium | reverse complement strand
CGCATTGAGCGCATCAAATCGGCTGACGCGCGCCTCGAAGGCCGTTTCGCCTCCAAACTACAGGTGAACCGAGACCTCAAGCGGACCCTGGTGAGCTTTCAAGCCAACAAGAGCGAACCGGGCTTTCGCTGGTTTAAATACAAAGAGGGCTTTTCTTCAGCACTCGTAGATTACGCATTTGATCGGTGTGGCGTCACGAGCGGGAAAATCATTGACCCATTTGCTGGAAGCGGGGCGGCACTGTTTGTAGCGAGCCGAAGAGGACTAGACTCTGTCGGCGTTGAACTGCTCCCAGTTGGGTGCGAGTTCATCAGGGCGCGTCGAGAGGCGATTGCCCATCGTGCTGAGGTCATTGCGGCGCTTAGAAAGTGGAGGGCATCGAATTACTGGATTGATTCAAAACAAGCCGGAGTCCTCTTTCCTCACCTCGCTATCACGCAGGGCGCCTTTCCTCCCAGGAACGAAGCATTGCTTGGAAAGTACCTGAGAGCCGTGGCCAATCTACGGAGCGAAGCGGTGAAGACCGTGTTGCGGGCGGCTGCGTTGGCGGTCTTAGAGGAGATCAGCTTTACGAGAAAAGACGGGCAATATCTCCGGTGGGATTATCGGTCGGGACGACGTCAGGGAGAGAAACCGTTCAATAAGGGAACAATCAAAGATTTCGACATGGCGATACGCGAGAAGTTAGCCCAGTTCATAGAGGACTTAGACGGCCCCCCAGCTTTATTCGACGCGACCTCAAGAACTCGTCGTGGGAAGATCCAAGTCCTCCGCGGATCATGCCTTGAGCGACTACCAAAGTTATCGATCAACTCGTTTGATGCGTTGATGACCTCTCCACCATATTGCAACCGCTACGATTACACCCGAACGTATGCGCTTGAACTAGCCTTGCTTGGGGTTAGCGAAGAATCGCTTCGGACGCTCAGGCAAAGAATGGTGTCTTGTACCGTTGAGAACAGAGAAAAGCAAAACCTGGGAGCCTTCTTCTCTACCGAGACCTTTGAAAAGGCGAAAGTCGTATTTCAGTCGCAGGAGTTACTCAACTACATCGTCGATTATCTAGAGGCATTGAAGATTGAGGACCAGCTCAATAACAACGGCATACCCAGAATGGTGAAAAACTACTTCTGGGAGCTGACGTTGACGCTCATCGAGTGCCAGCGGGTCTTAAAACCCGGTGCCCCCTTCATCATGGTGAACGACGATGTCCGATACGCTGGTATCTCGATTCCGGTTGACCTGATCCTGTCGCGGATCGCTGAAGAAGTCGGATTTGAAGTGGAAAAGATTTGGGTTCTGCCGGCTGGAAAGGGAAATAGCAGCCAACAGATGGGAGAGCACGGAAGGGAGGAGCTTAGGAAGTGCGTTTATATATGGCGCGTCTTAAAGTGAAATGAACCAATTCGCTAAATCTTCTAGCTGTGGGCCCACCGTTAAGTTCGCCACGTGAGTTAACTTCCCGGTTTCAAGCTGATGAAAGATCTCTTTTGCCATCGCTGCTTCAATAGCTGACGCTGCAAAGAAGAGCTTTGGACAGCTACGACCAAACCGGTCACGAATCCGTTCCAGGGCGCTACCGGCTGTTTTCCAATGTTCGTCGGCTCCCGCCGGGTCAATCCCACCTTTCAATTCACCACAAGCCAGGTACAGCGCCTTGTCTTCGAGGTGTTCTGGGCGCACGTCTGGTGGCGTAGGATTCTGAAGCAAGATCACGTCAACGTTTTTGTCGATACATTTCGGTTTGTAGTCGAAAAATAACACCCTTTCCTTCCAAGTGACTCCCTTAATCTTGTTTTCACCCGCCTTGCCGTGGAAAACCGCGTATTCCATGCCACGTTCTTTGAGCGCTTTCACCACAGCCGCGATGAATTTTGTTGGTCCAGATTCCCCCGTGAAATTCCTCATTTCACCGCCAAGAGTATCGCCCCGCGTGAGCAGAAAACGATAAAGAATCTCTGTGCGAAAATCGCTTCCGCTGTTCTTCGTAATCAGGTCCAGAACCGGCTTGATCGCTTCACGAAGTTCGGCCTCCGGGAAATAACCCTGCGCCTTGTCAGAGAAACCCATAGCCGTGGCGAGCGTTCGTAGTGGTACTCTGTCAAAGAGCTGATCAGGCTGAGAGATCTGTTGAAGCGTGGACCACAGCTCTTGAGCCTCCTGGACATAAGGGGTAGCTTTTTGACTATTCGACTGGGCTTGACCGAGAAAGCCGCGACAGACTTCCTCGCGTGAGGTAACAAGGTTAGAAGCTCGACGAATTAGCTGTGGGGTCATGGGCTGAGATATGATACCGCCACCGGCTACTGCGACGCAAACTGAAGAAGCCAAAATGCTGTATAATACGGTTTCGCGGTTATGATGTAGAAACATCCCGCTAAGGAGGCCCACATGGCAGGCGCAGTCGTGGAGTTATCGGACAGCAACTTTGAGCGCGAGGTCATCCAATCGAAGACCCCGGTCTTGGTCGACCTCTGGGCGGCCTGGTGCGGGCCCTGCCGGCTCATCGCGCCCGTCGTGGAGGAGCTGGCAGGCACGTATCAGGGCAAGATGAAGATGGGGAAGCTCAACGTGGACGATTATCCCGCCTTGGCGGGACAGTACCGGATCATGAACATCCCGACGCTCCTGCTCTTCAAGGGCGGGAAGGAAGCCGACCGCATCGTCGGCGTGGTGCCGAGGGAAGAGCTGACGCGGCGCATCGAGCAGGTCATCGGCTGATCCCCTGATGAGCCGGCCGCCGCTGCCTGCGCTGGCGGTGTTCTGCTCCGGCGAGGGCACCAACCTGCAGGCCATCCTCGACGCGTGCCGGGCGGGGCGGCTGCGCGCCCGCGTGGCGCTCGTCGTCAGCGACCGCCCGGGCGCCCGCGCGCTGCGGCGGGCCGCCCGCGCCGGGGTGGAGGCGCGCTGCGTCGACCCCGCGCGGCACCCGACGCGCGCCGCCTATGAGCGCGCCCTCATCCGGCTCTGCGAGGCGCGGGCAATCCGCCTCGTCTGCCTCGCGGGCTTCATGCGGGTCCTCTCGCCCATCTTCGTCCGCCGCTACCGGCGCCGCATCCTGAACATCCATCCGGCGCTCTTGCCCGCGTTCCGTGGCGCGCATGCCATCCGCGATGCGCTGGCCTGGGGGGCGAAGGTGACCGGCGTGACGGTGCACGTGGTGGACGAGCAGGTGGACCATGGGCCCATCGTGCTGCAGGAGGCGGTGCCGGTGGGCCCCAACGATACCGAGGCGAATCTGCTGTCGCGCGTCCACAGGGTCGAGCACCGGCTCTACCCGCGCGCCATCGCCTTGATGCTCTCCGGTCGGGTGACGGTGCGCGGGCGGCGCACAGTGATCCACAGGGCCTCAAGCTAAGAAGTGCCTGGCACTTTTTAGCGGAAGAAGTCGAGGCGGGCCTTGGGCAGCACGAGGTGCCGCCCGGTGAGCGGGTGGATGAGCCGGACGGAGTCGAACGACTCGAACCGGTAGCTCGAGAGCACCTTCGCCACCACGTCGGTGGACGTCCGGAACGCCTGCTGCAGCGTCGCGTCGTCGAGCGGCTCCTCTTGCCCCGCTGGGTGGACGTCCAGCGTGAAGACGAACTCCCCCTCCTGGAACCGTCCGGTGCATCGCCCCACCTCCGCGTCGCCCGCCCCGCGCAGCTTCTCCGTCAGCGCGGTCTGAATCCGGCGGGCGAGCTGCCAGCTGAGGAACTCTTCCATCTGGATCTCCCGCGGCAGGTACTGGTCCAGCGTGAGCGGTGTTGCCCCCCCGTAGTTGAGCTCATAGATGGTGCGGGCGAACATCTCCGGCACGTCCAGCATGTTGGCGTTGGCCCGCCGGATGTCATCCATGTACCGCACGATCGTCAGGTAGGCGCCGGGGATCTGCGGGTCCGACAGCAGCAGGACGTAGAAGCGCACGTCGGCGTCGGAGCTCAGGAGCACCCGGTGGACGGCGGTGAGGACCTTGCGGGCCAGCTCGTCGAAGGCCGGCCCGAGCGTGATCTGCCCCTCGGTCTGCGCGAGGGCGCCGGGGTAGGCCGTCTGCACGCCGAGCGTGTGGTCGACGAAGCGGACGGAGGCGTCCAGCTCTTCGCCGCGCAGGATCTCCTGAAGCGACTCCGCCAGATGCGCCTTGGGGTACGTCGGGCGCACGCCGCAGCCTGCGGTGGCGAGCAGCAGGGCGGCGCACCAGGACAGCAGGGCGGTTGCGCGGAGGACCATCAGATCAGGACGGTGCGGGCGGGGCGGGCAGGACGCGCTGCTTGCCGTACTCGACGAAGATCGCTTCGATGTCGTCGTATTCCAGCTCGTCCTTCTTCAGGAGCTCATTCGCGAAGCGCTCCAGCAGCACCTCCTCCTTGCGCAGGAGCGCCTCCACGTCCCGCAGGCACTCCGCCAGGATCTTGTGGGTCTCTTCGTTGAGCCGGTCCTTCATCCGGTCGGAGATCCGGTCGCCGGAGCCCGCCTCGCGGAAGGCCCAGGAGCTGAGCAGCGCCTCGTAGTCGCCGATGAAGCCGTTGCTGCCCATGCCCAGGCGCCAGACCATGTTGTGGGCCTGCGTCATGGCGTTGCGGAAGTCCGCGGCGACCCCGTCGGAGGTGGACTCGAACTTCAGCTTCTCCGCGGCGTAGCCGGCCAGGGCGGCCTTGATGTTCGCGAGGATGCGCGTGCGGCTGTAGGTGAAGAGCTCCTCGCGCGGCTGATGGTAGACGATGCCCAGCGCGTCGCGGCGTGAGATGATGGACGCCTTGAACACGTCGTCGGTCGGATGGAGGAAGTACGTGACGACGACGTGGCCCGCCTCGTGGTAGGCGATGCGCCGCCGCTCCTCCTCGTTCATCTTCCGGCGGCGCTTGAAGCCGAGCTCAATCCGCTCCAGCGCCTCCGAGAGGTCCTTGAACGTGACCGCCTCGCGCTTGTTCCGCGCGGCGATCAGCGCGCCTTCCTTGATGATGTTCTCGATGTCCGCGGGCGACTTCCACACGGAGCGGCGCGCCAGGCGCGCGACGTCGATCGCCGCGTCCGTCTTCACCTTGGCGAGGTAGAACTGGTAGAGCTTCTCCCGGTCCTCGAGGCCGGGCCGGTCCACGTAGATCTTCCGGTCCAGGCGTCCGGGCCGGAGCAGCGCCGGGTCCAGCACCGTCTCGCTTGCGTTCGTCGCGCCGATGACGACGACGTTGTACCGCTGGCTCTCGAGGCCATCCATCTGGACGAGGAGCTCGTTCACCGTGTTGTTCCGCTCGGTCTGCGCGCCGAAGCCAAGGTCCGCCCCCCGGGAGGTCCCGACGGCGTCGAGCTCATCGATGAAGATGATGCAGCCGCCCGAGAGCCGCGCGTGCTGCTGGGCCTTCTTGAAGATCTTCCGGACGCGGGCGGGCCCGGTGCCGACGAAGATCTCGATGAACTCCGAGCCGGAGATCGACAGGAACGGCAGCCCCGATTCGGTGGCGATGGCCTTGGCGAGGTACGTCTTCCCGCAGCCCGGCGGGCCGGAGAGCAGCACGCCGCGCAGGACCTTGCCGCCGATCTGCGTCACCTTGGCATGGTCCTTGAGCAGCTCGACGACCTCCCACGCCTCGCGCTTGGCCTCCTCCATCCCGATCACTTCGTCCCACCGCACGTTGACCTGATCGCCCTTGACCTTGCCCTTGGAGAGCTTGCTGAAGCTGCCGCCGCCGTAGTGGAGCCAGTAGAGCATGGCGACGAAGATGCCCGCGTAGAGGACCGACTGGATCGGGGTCAGGGAGAAGAACGCGAGGATGTAGCTCCGCTGGTAGGAGTCGATGCCGGACAGGGCGAGGATCGGCCAGAGGAGCGACAGGAGGAGCACCAGCCCCACCGAGATCTTGATCCAGTGGAGCTCGAAGAAGAGCTGAATCGATTCGCTGAGGCTCCGACGACGCTTCATAGCAAGTTTAACTATAGCATGGAGAAGCGATGGGTGTCAATGAAGCGGCTTTCGGTGTATAATCAGCGCCATGTCGCGGCGCATCCGCGCCCTGAAGGCGCGGGAGGTCCTGGATTCCCGCGGGCAGCCGACGGTGGAGGTGGAGGTCCTCCTCGCCGACGGTGCCCGGGGGCGGGCGGCGGTCCCCTCCGGCGCCTCCACCGGCAGCCACGAG
This sequence comes from Candidatus Omnitrophota bacterium, assembly GCA_016196415.1. The sequence goes on along the minus strand of JACPXS010000043.1, from coordinate 1,562 downwards.
GCGCTGGAGCTGCGCGACGGCGACGCCGCGCGCTACGGCGGCAAGGGGGTCCGGCAGGCGGTGGCCAACGTCCTGGGGCCCATTGCGCGCGCCCTCCGCGGGGCCGACGCCTCGGACCAGGCCGCGCTGGATGCGCGCCTCTGCGCCCTCGACGGCACCCCGAATAAATCCCGCCTCGGTGCCAACGCGCTTTTGGGGGTGTCCCTCGCCGCCGCCCACGCGGTGGCGGCCAGCCGCCGCCAGCCGCTCTACCGCTCCCTCGGCGGGTCGAAGGCGCGAGTCCTGCCGATCCCGCTGATGAACATCGTCAACGGCGGCGCCCACGCCGACAACACCCTCGATGTCCAGGAGTTCCTGATCATGCCTATCGGGGCGCCGACGTTCGCCGAGGCGCTGCGGATGGGTGCCGAGGTGTTCGCCGCCCTCAAGAAGCTGTTGAAGGGCCGCGGCCAGACCACCGCCGTGGGGGACGAAGGCGGCTTCGCGCCCAGCCTGCCTTCCAACGACGCCGCGATCGAAATCGTCCTCCAGGCCATCGAGGCGGCGGGCTACCGTCCCGGCCGCCAGGTGTGGCTTGCGCTCGACTGCGCTGCGAATGAGTGGAGCGACGACGGCGCCTACCGGTTGGCAAAGAGCGCTCCGGACCGTCGGGTTTCAGCCGAGGCGCTGATCGAGCAGTACGAGCGGTGGACGTCGCGCTACCCGCTGGTCTCCGTCGAGGACGGCCTCGGGGAGGACGACTGGGAGGGGTGGGGCGCATTGACCCGGCGGCTGGGGGGGCGGGTGCAGCTCGTCGGCGATGACCTGTTCGTCACCAACGTCGAGCGGCTGCGCCGCGGCATCACCGAGGGGATCGCCAACGCCATCCTGATCAAGGTCAATCAGATCGGCACGCTGACGGAGACGCTCGAGGCGATCCGTCTCGCCCAGCGCGCGCGCTACGGCACGGTGATCTCCCACCGCTCCGGCGAAACGGAGGACGTGACGATCGCCCACCTTGCCGTGGCCGCGGGCGCCGGGCAGATCAAGACCGGGTCGCTCTCGCGCAGCGAGCGCGTCGCGAAGTACAACGAGCTGCTGCGCATCGAGGAGGCGCTGGGTGCGCGCGCGGTGTACGCCGGGACGCGCTGGCCGCTGTTCGGCCGCGGCCGTCCAGCCGCCGCTCGCTCCCGACGTCACGCGGCGCGGGGGGCGTCGAGATGATCCCGCCACCTGCGCAGGTGGCGGGATGATCCCCAGGATCCCTGCGGAGGCGGAGCGAGCCGGCACCGCCCCACCCCATCGGCCCCCCGAGTCCCGTCGGCGACGGTGGGCGCTGTGGCTGGGGCTCATGGGCCTTGCGCTGTTCGGCCCCGGGCTCTATGAGTGGGTCCGCCTTTCGCTTGCGCAGTGGCGGCTCGACCGCCGGGTCGCGGAGCTGGAGGAGCGGCATGAGGCGCTCACGCAGGAGCGTCAGCGCCTTGAGTCGGACCCGTCGTACGTCGAGGGGCTCATCCGCTCCACCTTCAAGGTCGCCGCCAAGGGGGAGATCGTCATCCCGCTCGAGGACGAGAAGGCTCGTT
>JACPXS010000042.1 GCA_016196415.1 Candidatus Omnitrophota bacterium | reverse complement strand
CCACTGGGCGAAATTGGCCGCAAAATGTCCGCTGGCTTGACACTCGGCCAGGAGCGCAATCATGCGTTTGGCTTGGAGGAGGCTCGTGAAGACCCACACGCTATACTTCAGATAGCTCAGGGTCCACTGAAACGGCATGGCGCGCCATCGGGCATAGCGAAATCGGTGGGCCCACGTCCCGACGGCAGCCAGGCGAGGGACCCGCGTGATGCCCCGCGAGGCCGTGACCGCTGGAACATCGAACGCCAAGATGACATCGGCCTCGACCTGCGTGATCTGCCGCTCGACCTCCGGGCCGAGTGCGACCGCCGGGTAGAAATCGCTCACCGAGGGCCGGAAGGCATACCGGAGCCGGTCGCGCAGTGACCGGCCTGACGCCGGACCCTGAGGGAACTCCAACCTGATGAGCCCCACCCCCAAGGCCGCAAGGCCCTGCCGCTGGTGGTCGGTCACGTCACGACGGTAGACCGACGGAAGCCAGAGCAGCGTCGTCCGGTGACCGGCCTGTTGCAGATGGTGCACCATCCCCTCCAGCAGGATCCCCGCCCCCCCGTACTCGGGCAGCGGCAGATCTTCGGCGATCAGCGCAATATGCATCGTCAGTTACTCAATCACCGCGACCGGGTTGGGCACAAGAAACCGGCCGCGATACCCCCGACCTCGCAAGAGGGGGATGAGTTCCTCTTTGATATTCCAGGACAACAACAGCGCGTATGCCGGCTGGTCCGCAAAGAGCCGGGATTCTTCGACAATCTTGATCCGGCTGCCAGGCGTGTACTTGCCGATCTTGAGGTCGCTTTTCTCGACGAGATAGTCCACCGTCTCCGGCCCAATCTGACAAAAGTTCAAGAGGGTGTTGCCCTTCGCCGGAGCGCCCACGCCGACCACTCGCTCGCCGTTCGCCTTGATAGCGTCAAGGAGCCCTGTCAACTGGTGGCGGGTGTCTTCCACGCGCCGTCGAAACGCCTCAAAGGTTTCGCGCTCATGGAGGCGATGCTCCTCCTCCAGCTCACGCAGCGCATGGACAGCGTCCGCGATGGGGTACGCGCCTCGCTGACAGGCCAACACGCGGATCGAGCCCCCGTGGGTCGGCACGCGCTGCGCATGGAAGACATCCATCCCGAACCGATCGAACAGCCGGCAGAGGGATTCGAGCGAATAGTACCGCAGGTGCTCCAGATAGATCTCGTCGTATTGCAGCTTCTCCACCATGTCGAGGAGATAGTGGGACTCGGTGAGAAAGACCCCGCGATCGGCCAGGAGCGATTTCACCCCGTTGACCACGCCTTGGAGATCCTTGACATGGGCAAAGACGTTGGTGGGTCGGGATGCCCTCCTGGATCGCCAGGCGAGCGACGCTCGACGGATCCACCCCACGCACCCTGACCCCGTACGGCCGACAGCCCTGGAGCAGGGTCCCGTCGTTCGAGCCGATATCCACGGCCAGCTCATCCGCCGAAAGACAGCCCTGCCCCACCAGGAAGGCGGGGATCGCTTGGAGATGGCGTTTGAGCGGCGTGTTGAGCCCCGAGCGATAAATGAAGCGCTCTCCAAACAACAGGCTGGGCTCCACCATCTCACTCAGTTGGGCCAGGCGGCAGGCCTGGCAGAACAGCACCCGCAGGGGGTAGACCCGCTCCTGCTCCTGCAACTGCTCCTCGGAGAGAAATCCATCGCTTGGGGGATGCCATCCCAGATCGATCACCTCGTCGAGGTCGTGCCCGTCACAGAGTTGACAGCGGATCTGCCTCGGCGGCTCGCCCTGTGGGCGGGTCACCTGGACGTGTGGCGAAGCTCCAAGAGGGCTCATGGGGCGACCGGTTGCAGGGTGTCCACCGTCCTTCGCAACCCCTCTTCCAGCCCCACCGACGGCTGCCAGCCCAGCAGCTCGGCGGCTCGGCGAATATCCGCTTGGTGGCGGGCATCCACCACGGTGGTGGAAGCCGTCTCATAGCGCACCGGTTTGGTGCTCCCAAGCACGCGCCTCAACAGCTCGATCACCACGCGGACTGGCGTGGCCTTCCCGGATCCGATATTGAACACCTCGTAGGCGCCGGCCCTCGGCAGATACTCCAGCCCCCTGAGGAACGCCCGGACGACATCCTCCACGAAGATGAAATCGCGCTCCACGTCCGGGTTGAGGAAGGACGCGACCGGCTCCGGAGAAAGGAGCTTCGCCATCGCCTCAGGCACAAACTGATCGGCGGCGGAGCCAGGGCCGTAGGTCGTGAAGAGCCGAAACGTCATCGCCTTGAGTCCTCCCGCCAGCGCTCTGGCCTTGAGCAGGCCCTCCGCAGCCAGTTTGGTCGCGCCCAGATGCTCGGCGGGAAGCCGGACCTCCTCTTCGGTAAACGGCACATGGCTCACGCCCGAATACACCGCCGAGCTGCTGGCATACAGCAGCGCCTGCGCCTTGGCCTTCAGCGCGTAATCGGCCAACCGTGAAGTCATGAGCACGTTGGCCATCACCTGCTGAGAGCACCCGGACATCTCGACTCGAGGCCGACGATCAGCCGCCAAGTGAATCACCACGTCCGCGTGCCCTGGCAGGGTCCTGGTCAAGTCAGACACGAGCAGGTCGCACGGGATGAATTCAACATGCTGATGGCGACTCTGCGCCGCCTGCCCCGCATGACGCCCGACGCCCACGATGTGAGCGGTCGGATACCGTTCTGCCAACCGCGCACTGAGCCACGACCCGATAAAGCCCGACGCCCCTGTGACGACCACGGTCGCCGTCATCGCACGAGGTGACGCGCATAGCCCAACCGCGCCAGCGCCGAGAGAATCTTGTCCGTGCTCTCCTGGGGTCCTTCGAGATTCGTTCGGACCACCACCTCAGGGTGTGGGGGCGGCTCATACGGATCCGACACCCCCGTGAAGTGGGCGAGCTCGCCGTTCAAGGCCTTGCGGTACATCCCCTTGACATCGCGCTGGATGCAGACCTCCAGAGGGCTGTCGACAAACACTTCGACAAAATTTCCGATCAGGGCTCTGGCTTCCTCGCGGGTCGAGCGGTAGGGCGACACCACGGCCACGAGCACCACCGCCCCCACCCGTGTCAACAACTGCGCGACACGAGCGATGCGGCGGATGTTCTCATCGCGATCCGCTCGCGAGTAGCCCAGCTGGGGCGTGAGCCACTGGCGGACCTCATCGCCATCGAGAATCTCAACGGCATAGCCCTGCTCCATCAGCCGGGCGCACAAGAGTTGGGCGAGCGTGGATTTGCCTGAGCAGGGCAAGCCCGTCAGCCACACCGCCAGGCCGTGGTGATTCATGCCGCCAGCGTAGCTCATGCGCTCATCGATCCGATCCGAGCACATCGGCAAAGACCCGCTCACGAGAGCGAAAGAAGAAGGCCCCGCTGACAAACAGCGCCAGCGAAGCCATCGCCGACACCGCCACCATCGGGCCGGGACCGCTGCCGACCCCGAAGAGCGCCCATCGGAAGCCATCCACCACCCCCACCATGGGGTTGAGGCTGTACAGCCACTGCCACTGCGCAGGCACCAGGCTGCTGGGATAGACCACCGGCGTCAGGAACAGCCAGAGCTGGCTCAAAAAGGGCAGCAGATACCGGACATCCCGGTATTCGAGATTCAAGGCCGAGAGCCAGAACCCCATCCCGAGCGCCGTGACCACCATCAGTCCCACGAACAGCGGCAGCCAGACAATGGTGGCCCGCGGCATGACGCTATAGAAGCCCATGAGCCCGACCAAGAGGGTCGAGGCGATCAGGAAATCCACGAGAGCCGACAAGACGCTCGCCAGCGGCAACAAGAGACGGGGGAAATACACCTTCGTCACCAGCCGTTGATCGGTCACGAGCTTACTGGCCGATTCGGTGAGACTGCGCGAGAAGATCTGCCACGGCAACAGGGCCCCGTACGCAAACAGCGGATAGGGGATCCCCTCGGACGGCAGCTTGGCCAGCGTGCCGAAGAAGAGCGTGAAGACCACCATCATCGCAAACGGCTGCAGGACCGCCCAGGCCACGCCAATGGCGGTTTGCGTGTAGCGGATCTTAACATCCCGCCACACTAAAAAGCCCAGCAGCTCTCGGCAGGCCCACAGGTCAGCCAGCCCTAAGCTGGCCCATCCCCGCGACGGGCGGATGGTGACCACAGGCGCGCAGACGGCGTCACGAATCGCGCTGGGACTGGTGGCGATGTTGCTCGACATGGCGTTCATCACCCGTGAGGGACACCCGTTCTCCATCCCGAACACACCACAGCGCAATCGGGTCCTCGGTGCCCGTCATGACCCTGCCAGGCGCGGCGGTGGAGTGAAAGTACTCGAAGACCGGATCAGGTTCTCCAGCGGCATAGAGCCGAAAGTAGCAGAAGTCCTTCGCCGTCGCCAAGACCGCGGCAGGGTTGTCCATCGGCTCCAGCCGCTGGACCGCACGGGTGGCATAGTAGGCGATTTCCCGATCGGCAAATCCGCTCGTCAGGATCAGCCCCTGATCAGGCAGCACCGATTCGGCAAGGCGAACCGCTCCTCGCACATCCTGCAGGGGCCTTCCCCGCGCGGCATCAACGATCGCGGCCCACGACATCAGGCTCACCCCGACCACGACGGCGCTGGCCGACAGCCCCTCGATCCACCCCTGAGCCGGTGCTGAAGCTACTACAGAAGCGAGGCGGATGAGGACCGCACGAATCCCCATCGAGGCCAACACGACCAGGCCCGCAAAGGCGATCAGGTTGATCCGCGACAGGGGGCTGGCCAGACACAGGAGAAAGCCGGCGATGAACAGCGTCATGAGGAAGCGCACCGGCCAGGCCACGGACGTTGACCCCCGTCTCAGAGACGCCCTCACGCCAAGACCGATGAGCCCCAGACCGATGACCGACACGGCTCCACCGTGCAGCAGACTCAGCCACCGCCCCGCCCCCAGCACGGCTCCCACAGTGTCGCCACCGCCTTCCGCCACCATCCGAATGAGAAACGGAACCATCGGCAGGTTGAGGAGGCCGATGAGGGCCACCGTCCCCAGCGCGGTCAGCAGCCAGGCGGAGCCGGTCGGGGAGCGGGGATCAATCCCCACGAGTGCCCGAAGGCGGTGCACAGACCCCAACAAGAGAACGCACACCAACAAGACGGGAACCACCGCCAAGGTCGGCATGGCCCAACTCGCCAACACCTGCGTGATGCCGAAGAGCGCCAGCGAGCCCACGCGCGGTGGCTGGGCACTCCTCAACAGCGCCACGAGTCCTGCCAGGGCCAACGCCAGCCCGGGGATATAGCCGCGAGCAAGGGTGGAATACCCCAGATGATACGGACTCGTCGCCGCCAACCACATCGCAAACACGCCCGCGAGCGGTCCGCCAAGATGGCGTCCGATCACGAAGAAGCCCCACAAACTCGCCACCCCAGCCAGATAGACCGGCAGTCGAAGGACCGCCTCCGCAGAGGAACACCACAGCACGACATGCAGGAGCATGGAGTTCAAGATGTGGTTGTTGAAGATGTCCTGGGCAAACGGAATGTGCAGCAGCGGCAAGGTGGCGAAATGCTGAATGGAGAAGATCTCATCGTAAAACAGACTCGTGAAGAGCCGTGGGACGCGAAGGGCGGCTCCCACGACGAGCAGCCCCAGCGCGATGGCGGTCCACACCTGGGCAGGCCACCAGGAAGCTTCCGTTCGCTCCGCCTGAGCCATAGGCGCCTGGGCGTCGTCCGGCACGGCTGGACGACGACCCAATCGTCGAAGGAGCACCGCCGCGATCGCGGCGAAGGCCGCCAACGCGCCTGAGCTCCATCCCAGCATCGCGGCGCTTCGCCTGATCAGCATCACACCCGTGGGCGTGATGAGGCCATCTGGGCTGTACCATGAACGCACCAGTTGCAGCAGCCACTGAAAGAGCGACGCGTTCATCAGGGCCGCGCCCATGACCAGCCCAACCAGGCTCGCCCCCCCAGCCACGAGCACCGCAAGGAGCATGAACGCCTTCATGGCCACCCTCGAGACCGGCTGCCCAGCCATCCGCTAACGGACAATTCACCATCAAGGCGACGAGCTCTCGAATCGAGATCTCCAGTCCCGCCCCGAGGTTAATCGGGTCCGGTTCGTGATAGCGCTCGGCCGCCAAGATGATGGCCTCTGCGGCGTCTTCCACGTAGAGGAATTCCCGGGTGGGTTCGCCGGTCCCCCAGACGACGATTTCCTCATCGCCCTGTTCCCTGGCATCAATGCATTTCTTCACCAGCGCCGGAATCACGTGGGAAGACTCCAGCTCAAACTTGTCCCCAGGGCCGTACAAGTTGACGGGGAGCAGGAAGATCGCGTTAAAGCCGTACTGCTGGCGGTACGCCTGCGCCTGCACGAGGAGCATCTTCTTGGCCAGGCCATACGGGGCGTTGGTCTCCTCGGGATAGCCGTTCCAGAGGTCTTTCTCACGGAACGGCACGGGGGCGAACTTGGGATACGCGCAGACCGTCCCGATGGCCACAAACTTCTTCACGCCACGCAGCCGGGCTTCATCCATCAGTTGGGTGCCCATCATGAGGTTCTCGTAGAAAAAGGTGCCTGGACTGGTGCGGTTCGCCCCAATCCCGCCGACGCGAGCCGCGAGGTGGATGACGACGTCCGGGCGCGCGGCGTCATACAACCGTTTGACGGCCTGGCCGTCGACCAAATTGTACTCCCGGCTCCTCGGGACGAAGATCTCCTGGCACCCATGCTGCCTGAGCAGATCGACCACGTGGGAGCCGAGAAATCCCGCGCCGCCAGTCACGGTCACCCGCTGGTCGTTCCAGAAACTGACCTTCACCGCAGTTCCTCCTGTGTCACGTCGCTGTGAAGTGGCAGCCAGGCGGTGGCGTGCGGGGTCAGCTTGACCCGTTCCAGATCGCCTTCCACCATCTCCTTGACCAACTGCTCAAATGGGACGTCATGCGTCCAGCCCAACTCGGTCTTCGCCTTGGAGGCGTCACCGACCAACAGCGCCTCCTCGATCGGCCGATAGAGCGCCGGATCAGTCGTCACGTAGTCGCGATAATCCAGTCCCACCAGCCGGAAGGCGACCTCGCAAAACTGGCGCACGGTATGGGTGTCGCCCGTGGCGATCACGAACTCATCCGGATGATCCCGTTGCAGCATTTTCCAGATCGCCTCGACATACCGCTGGGCATGGCCCCAGTCTCGCCGGGCCTCGAGATTGCCGAGCTTCAACGTCCTCAGCCGTCCTGCGGCGATCAGGGCGACGTGCCAGGAGATCTTGCGCGTGACGAACTCAAATCCCCGGCGGGGGCTCTCGTGGTTAAACAGAATCCCCCCGACGGCAAACAGCCCATGCGTCTGGCGGTAGCTGCGCGTGAGGAAGAAGCCGGCACACTTCGACACCCCGTAGGTGGATCGGGGATTGAACGGGGTCGTTTCCCGCTGCGGGATCTCGGGGGCGTTCCCAAACATCTCGCTGGAGCCGGCAAAATAGAATCTCGCGCCAGGGCACACGTCGCGAAATCCGCTGAGCATGGCATGGGTGGTGGTGAGATTGGCGTGGAGGGTGGAACACTCCTCCTCAGAGGAGTGCCCCACAAAGCTGTGCGCCGCCAGATGGTAGATCTCATCCGGCTTGACCTGCTGAAGCAGCCGCAGGACACTCGTATGATTTTCCAGATCCGCGACGTGAAGCTGCAGCGCATCCTTGAGATGGTAGATCCGCCACATCCGATGGAGGGGATCCTCCAGCGCCACCCGTCGCACGATCCCGTGCACGTCGTAGCCCTGTTCCAGCAGCCACTCGGCCAGGTACGAGCCGTCTTGTCCCGTGATGCCGGTAATGAGCGCTCGCCTCGCCATATCGTCAGCGGCCCGCCATCGCCGCGGGAGCCGCGGGCGTGGCGCGTCGGGCCTTGGACGAGGCGCGCCGGGTCGGCCGCACGAACCGTTCGGCGTGTGCTTCCCGCTCCGCCAGCTCCAAGTCGGCTTCGACCATGAGGCGCACCAGTTCCTTGAAGGTCACCGTGGGTGTCCAGCCCAACTGGTGGCGGGCCTTGGAGGCGTCGCCGACCAGCAGGTCCACTTCAGTCGGCCGCAGGTATCGCGGGTCCATCTTCACGTACCGCTTCCAGTGTAACCCCAGCAGCCCGAACGCCTCTTCCACGAACTCCTTGACGGAGCGGCTCTCGCCGGTGGCGATCACGTAATCGTCGGGATGATCCTGCTGGAGCATGCGCCACATGGCTTCACAGTAGTTCGGCGCGTACCCCCAGTCCCGCTTGGCGTCGAGATTTCCCAGGTAGAGGGTGTCCTGCAGGCCGAGCTTGATGCGGGTCGCCGCGCGGGTGATTTTGCGGCTGACAAACGTCTCCCCCCGCCGCGGACTCTCGTGATTGAACAGGATGCCGTTCGCAGCGAACAGGCCGTACGCCTCGCGGTAGTTGCGCACCGCATGATACGCGAACACCTTGGCGCAGCCATACGGGCTGCGCGGATGGAACGGCGTGGTCTCCCGCTGCGGCGTCTCCTGCACCTTCCCGAACATCTCGCT
>JACPXS010000041.1 GCA_016196415.1 Candidatus Omnitrophota bacterium | reverse complement strand
TCCAGAAACTCCGGGCCAAGCTCGAAGGCATCGGCCCGGTGAGCCTGGGATCGGTCGAGGAGTATGACGAGCTGAAGCGGCGGCTTGAGTTCCTCCAGACGCAGCAGCAAGACCTCATCAAGGCGCGCGACGACCTCAAGACCTCCATCACCCAGATCAACCGCACCGCCCGCGCGCAGTTCCGCGAGACGTTCGAGCGCATCACCCAGGAGTTCAAGCACTACTACGGACGGCTCTTCAACGGCGGCGAGGCGAACCTCATCCTCATGGATCAGGAGGACGTCCTGGAGTCCGGCATCGACATCGTGGCGCGCCCGCCGGGCAAGCGGCTCCAGAGCATCAGCCTCCTCTCCGGCGGCGAGCGGGCGCTGACGGCGGTGGCGCTCCTCTTTGCGCTCTTCAAGGTCCGCCCCTCCCCCTTTTGCATCCTGGATGAGATCGACGCGCCCCTCGATGAGGCGAACGTGGACCGGTTCACCCGCGTGCTGGAGGAGTTCCTGTCGCTCTCCCAGTTCATCCTCATCACCCACAACAAGAAGACGATCACCAAGGCCGACTCGCTCTACGGCGTCACCATGGAGGAGCCCGGCATCTCCAAGATCCTCTCCGCCAAGCTCACCACCGGCGAGGGCGCCCCCGCCTCCGCGGCCCCCGTGGCCGCCTGACGCCGCCCCGGCCGGCGGCTCCCGATTGACCCCCCGCGCGCGAGGCGATATACTGCTCTCCCATGTCCACCCAGGCGTTTCATCCCATCCCCGAGATCCTGGAGGAGATCCGCGAGGGGCGGGTCGTCATCGTCGTGGACGACGGCGACCGCGAGAACGAGGGCGACCTCGTGATGGCCGCCACCTTCGCCACCCCCGAGCACGTGAACTTCATGGCGACGCATGGCCGGGGCATCGTCTGCGTCCCGATGGAGGGAGGCACCCTCGACGCGCTGGGCCTGCGGCCGATGGTGAGCCCCTCCGAGGACCCCATGAAGACCGACTGGACCATCTCGGTGGACGCCCGGCGCGGCGTCACGACGGGCATCTCGGCCCACGACCGGGCCCGCACGATCCAGGTGCTCATCAACCCGGCCTCCCGCCCCGAGGAGCTGACCCGCCCAGGCCACGTCTTCCCGCTGCGGGCTAAGGAGGGCGGGGTGCTGCGCCGGGCCGGGCACACCGAGGCGGCGGTGGACCTGGCGCGTCTGGCGGGCCTCTTCCCCGCGGGCGTCATCTGCGAGATCATGCGCGACGACGGGACGATGGCGCGCACCTCCGACCTGATGGCCTTCGCCGCGCAGCACGGGCTGAAGATCTGCACCATTGCCAGCCTCATCGAGTACCGACGCCGGTTCGAGAAGCTGGTGCGGCGCGTCGCCTCCGCCAAGCTGCCCACCGAAGCGGGCGAGTTCGACCTGGTGCTCTACGAGACGAGCATCGACGACCGCCAGCACGTCGCGCTGGTGCGGGGGACGGTGGACGACGGAGCCCCGGCGCTTGTGCGCGTGCACTCGCGGTGCCTGACGGGCGACGTATTCGGAAGCCTGCGCTGCGACTGCGGGCCCCAGCTGCGGCGGGCCATGGAGCACATCGTGGAGGCGGGGCGCGGGGTCGTCCTCTACATCAACCAGGAGGGCCGGGGCATCGGCCTGGCAAACAAGCTGAAGGCCTACGCGCTGCAGGAGCAGGGGCTGGATACGGTCGAAGCCAACCTGGCGCTCGGGTTCGGGCCGGACCTGCGCGACTACGGCATCGGCGCCCAGATCCTCGTCGACCTGGGCCTGAAAGACCTGCGGTTGCTCACCAACAACCCCCGGAAGATCGTCGGGCTGGAGGGCTACGGCCTGCGGGTGGTCGAGCGCGTCCCCATCGAGGTCGCTCCGCGTCCTGAGAACGCGAAGTACCTCGAGGCCAAGCGCGACAAGCTCGGCCATCTGCTCGATGCGCACGCTAGCTAGGGTCCCCCCCGCCGGCCGCGCGCCGGGGCCGGACCGCGTCGCCCGGGGCAAGCGCTTTGTCCTCATCGCCTCGCAGTTCCATCCAGCCATCGCCCGCGCCCTCGTGCGCGGCGCGACCGACACGCTCATCTGCGCCGGGGCCTCGTTGCCCGAGATCCGCCTGCTGTGGGCGCCGGGCGCCTTCGAGCTGCCGGTCATCGCCGCCCGCATAGCCAGGCGCCGTCCCCGCCCGCACGCCATCATCGCGCTGGGGGCACTCATCCGCGGCGAGACGCCGCAGTACGAGGTTTTGGCCCATGCGGCCGCTGACGGCCTCTCGCGGGTGGCGGTGGAGACGGGCATCCCGGTGACGTTCGGCGTCATCGTGGCGGCGACACCCGCCCAGGCGCGCTCGCGCGCCGGCCTCGGCCTGCGGCCTCCCCGGCCCGCCTCTCACTTGTGCCGGGGCGGGCGGCATGGCCTTCGCCGACCCCGCATGCGGCGGGGTGCCCCGGCTCGGCCAGCGGCAGCGATCACCAACCGCGGGGCGGAGGCGGCGGAAGCGGCCCTGGCCCTCGTGCGGCTGTTCCGCTGATGCGCAGCCGGTCGAAATCCCGAGAGTACGCGCTCCAGATGCTCTATCAGGCGGACATCCGCCATGCCGGCGCTCAGCCGATCCTGGAGGAGTTCTGGCAGGGGCACGAGCCGGCGCCCGACGAGGTGCGGGCGTACGCGGAGGAGCTCGTGCAGGGCACGCTGCAGCATCTGGCGGAGATCGACGCGCTGATCGCCGGCTGCGCGGACAACTGGAACCTGAACCGGATGGCGGTCATCGACCGGAACATCCTCCGCCTGGGCGCCTTTGAGCTGCTGTACGTGGAGGGCACCCCGCCGAAGGTGTGCCTCAACGAGGCCATCGAGCTCGCCAAGCGGTTCGGCGACGCCGACTCGGGGAAGTTCATCAACGGGGTCCTGGACGCGATCCACAAGAAGCACCCCTCCGCCAAACGCTGACCATCGTGCCGATGACCGACCGGACCGCCGACCTCCATCTCCACACCACGTTCTCCGACGGGACCGATAGCCCTGAGCGCGTCGTGGAGCTCGCCCATCAGGCGGGGCTCGCGGCGATCGCCATCACGGACCACGATAACGTCGAGGCGATCCCAATCGCCCAGACGGTCGCGGCCGGCTGCGGCATCGAGCTCCTCCCGGGGATCGAGATGTCGTCCAGCGCGGAGGGGGAGGAGGTCCACGTGCTCGGCTTCCTCTTCGATCCCGGCCATCCGGCGCTGGTCCAGCACCTCAAGGAGCAGCAGGCCCGCCGGGTCGCGCGGGTCCATGAAATGGTCAAGCGGCTTGCGGGCGTCGGGGTCCGGATCGAGGCGGAGGAGGTGTTCCGGGTCGCCGGGCCGGGCACGGTCGGCCGGCCGCACGTGGCGCGCGTCCTGCTCGCGCACGGCTACATCAGCTCGCTTGCGGAGGCGTTCGCCAAGTACCTCGGGCCCGAGAACCCCGGCTTCGTGCCCGGCTCACCCCTGCCGCCCGCGCAGGTCATCCGCATCATCCGGGGCGCCGGCGGGGTGCCGGTCCTCGCCCACCCCGTCTACCTGAACCGCGACACGCTCATCGAGGGGTTCGTGCACGACGGGCTGGTTGGCCTTGAGGTCTACCACTCGGGCCATGCGCCGGAGACGGTGCAGCGCTATGAGCGGCTCGCCGAGTCACTCAAGCTGCTCAAGACCGGCGGCAGCGACTACCACGGCGATTCAAAAGAGGGGCTGCCGGTCGGCGCCGTCACGGTGCCCTACGCCCTCGTCGAGGCGCTCAAGCAATGGAAAGCCGCAACGGTTCGCTGACGCCGGCGCATGAGCGGTACATGGCCCTGGCGCTGCGCCTCGCACGCCGGGCGCTGGGGCGCACCTCCCCCAACCCTGCGGTCGGCGCGGTGGTCGTCAAGGGGGGGCGCATCGTCGGGCAGGGCTACCACCGGCGAGCCGGATGGCCGCATGCGGAGATCGAGGCGCTGCGCCGCGCCGGCCCGCGGGCCCGCGGGGCGACGCTCTACGTGACGCTCGAGCCGTGCAACCACACCGGCCGCACCCCGCCCTGCTGCGACGCGATCCTCCAGGCGGGCATCGCGCGGGTGGTGGCCGCCGCCACGGACCCCAACCCCCTCACCAGCGGCCGCGGCCTTGCGCGCCTGCGGCGCTCGGGTGTCCGGGTCATCGCCGGCGTGCTCCGGCAGGAGGCCCGGCGGCTCAACGAACCGTTCTGGAAGGCGATGCGCGCCCGCATGCCCCTGGTGATCGCCAAGGTCGGCCAGAGCCTCGACGGGAAGATCGCCACGAGGCGCGGTGAGTCGCGTTGGATCACCTCAGCCGAAGCCAGACGCCTCGCCCACCAGTGGCGCGGCCGCGTGGACGCTGTCCTGGTCGGCGTCAACACCATCCTGCAGGATGACCCGCTGCTGACGGTGCGCGCCGCGCCGCGCCGCCCTGGGCGTCCGCTCAAGGTCATCGTGGACAGCCGCCTGCGCACGCCGCTTAGCGCCCGGTGCCTCTCGGCCAAGCCGCCTTCGCCGACGCTGATCGCCACGACGGTGCGCGCGGGACGCAAGCGGGAGGCGCTGCGACGGCGGGGCGCCGAGCTCCTCACGCTGCCGGCCCGCCGAGGGCGCGTGCCGCTCCGGCGCCTGTGCCGGCGGCTTGCGCGGCGGGGCGTCCAGTCCATTCTGATTGAGGGGGGCGGGGAGGTGCTGGCCGGCGCCTTCGCAGAGCGGCTCGTCGACCGCATCGTCTTCTTCATCGCGCCGCTCCTCATCGGCGGCCGCCAGGCGCCCGGCTCGCTCGGTGGGAGCGGGGCCAGGCGCCTGTCACAGGCGGTCCGGTTGGCCGATGTGACGTATCGACGGGTCGGACCGGACCTCTGCGTCGAAGCGCGCGTCATCTACCCGAAGCGCTGATGTTCACCGGCATCGTCCAGGAGCTGGGCACCGTCGCGCGCCTTGAGCGCGCCAAGGGGCTGGTGCGGCTCGCCATCCAGGCGCCTCGCACCGCCGCGCGCGTCCAGCGGGTGGAGAGCGTGGCGGTCCACGGCGTGTGCCTGAGCGTCGTGGATGTCCGGCCGCATGCGCTCCTCTTCGAGGTCATCCCGGAGACGCTGCGGTTGACGACGCTGGGGGCGCTGCGCGCCGGGTCCCGCGTCCACCTGGAGCCAAGCCTGTCGGTGTCCGACCGGCTGGGCGGCCACATCCTGTTCGGCCACGTGGACGGCCTGGGCACCGTCGTCAGGCGGCGCCAGCATCCAGGCGAGCTGATCCTGGAGATTCGAATCCCGCCCACCCTCCGGAAGTTCCTCGTCCCCAAAGGGCCGGTGGCGGTGGACGGGGTCAGCCTGACGGTGGGCGATGCGCCAAGCGCCTCGACGTTCACCGTGCACCTCATCCCGGAGACGCTGCGGCGAACGGCGCTGGACGCCCTGCAGGTCGGCGACCGCGTGAACCTGGAGCTGGACCACTTCGCCAAGCTCATGCACCAGTTCCTCCGCCGCAATCGTCACGCGGCCATTGAGTGGGGGGAACGCGTCGGACGGGAAGCGTGGTGATGTCCGGGTTCTGTCTCCGGGAGCGTATAATAGGGAATCGGCCTGGCTCTCATTAAACGATTTCCCAGCCTCTACGTCATTGCGGGACCAAACGGCGCAGGGAAGACGACCTTCGCGAAGGAATTTCTGCCGCATGACGCCAAGTGCGAAAATTTCGTCAATGCCGATCTCATCGCTCAAGGCTTATCGCCGTTTTCTCCTGCAGCAGCCGGCATCAAAGCGGGCAGATTGTTGCTCAAGCAGATTCGTGAATTCGCCAAGCGGCGCGTAGATTTTGCGTTTGAAACGACCTTGGCTGGGAAAACCTACGTGCCATTCTTTCGACGGCTGAAACAGCGAGGCTATGCGATTCACCTGTTCTTTCTCTGGATTCCCAGCGTCGAACTAGCTGTGGCACGCATCAAAAGCCGTGTGGCAGAGGGCGGACATGATGTGCCCATCCCCGATGTCAGGCGTCGGTTCGGCAGGAGCGTGCAGAATTTCTTCAACGTGTACAGGCCTTTATTGGATTCCTGGACGCTGTTTGATAATTCTACTACGCGGCCTTCGTTGATCGCCGAAGAGAAGGGCGGTAAACTGGCCATCGTAGACGCTGAGTTATTTGCGGAGATCCATAAAACGGTGGGGGGTTGACATGCACGCCAAAAAAGTGAGCATCTCTGCATTATCGTCAAAGGCAGAAAAAGCTCTAAAAAGCGCTGTTCGACAAATCGTTGAGGAGCATAAGCGCACAGGGCAACCGGTTGTGGTCTGGCGCTCCGGCAAAGTCGTGAGGATTCCTGCCAATCGCCTTTCCCGTCGATAGGTAGAAGACTTCGGGGCGTGGCTCAGTTTGGTAGAGCGCCTGGTTCGGGACCAGGAGGCCCTGGGTTCAAATCCCAGCGCCCCGACCACTTTTCGATCATCAGGTAGCGAGAAATAAGGGCATGGCAGAGAAAGAACCGACAAATGTGGATCGATGGCTTGAGCGAGAAACCCCTCGGACCCGCAAAGCGTTGGAAAGCGCCTCGAGGTATTTTGATGCGAATGACGACCTGACGGTGAATACCCTCGAAGCGATGTATGGGCAAGAAAGCAGCTTTGGTACCATGTTGGGAAAGCGTGGCTCCGCTGATGCGGCCGGGCACTTTCAGCTCAAACCAGATACCGCCAGACGGTATGGTTTGAGCGTTTCGAAAAAGAACGATCAACGTTTTGACATCGACCGCGCCTCTTCCGCGGCGGCAAGAGACTTGAAAGACCTCAATGCGTGGTTCGGCAAGAGGACGACATTATCGGAAGGGTTGCGGACTATTCCCGTCAAAAGCATCTCGGAACGGAAGAAATTTGTCCTTGGATCGTTCAATGCCGGCGAAGGACGCGTCGCCCGCGCTCAACGTCTTGCCGAGAAGGCCGGAAAGGATCCGCAATTATGGCGCGATGTAGCAGCCTATCTCGCAGAGGAGGCAAGGCGATACGTAGAGACGGTTCCCCGTTATGAGTTGGAATTTGCTCAGAAATCCCCAGCAGACAAGAGCAGAAAAGAAAAAGGTGTGAGGAAAGGGACATACCGCTGCACGGAGGGGCATTGGGTGACTATCGATGATAGACCAGTGTTTATATGCGACTGACCCACCTGGCGTTTCTTTCAGCAAGTGTGATCGCCGTAAGTCTCTTCTTTGAACAGTATGCGATGGGACAGGCCGCGGGGATGTTCGGGAACGCGACGTATGTGCGGGAGAATCAATACGCCCCGCATGCGGCGCCCCGAGCGTTGCAGGACATCTATGACACGCCTATTCCCGCCCAGATTCGTGAGGGATTTAACCGCACTGTCCGGGTGGATTGCGAGGCATGTTCGGTATGCGCGTTCACCGTTCTTGAGGGAGAAAGACGCGTCAGCATCTTCACCAAGAAATTCATGATTGTCGATCTCGAAACCGATGGTGTCGGCGACGTTTCCGCGACCCTTGTGTTTGAGCACACATCGAACCCTTTCTTGTTACAGATGGACGCGATCGGCGGTGGAGGGTATGCATTACGCCATATGGCCGAACTGCCTGAACCCTTAGGCGAAGAGCTGATTCGTCAGCTCCAGAGTCCCCACTATCGTCATTATTGGTTGTAACAGCGATTGCGTGACCGAAAGCCGTTACACGGGCGCATGCAGTATCTCGTGAACTCCTGGTACAAAACCAAGAGGTCAGCGAGCTTGATTCGTTCTCGAACCTGTCTAACACCTGTCTAAAGACCCGAAGGGCAGAGTTCCACGGGCTTGCCCGTGGGGTTCCACGAGGAGGCTGTGATGGATAATAAGGAAACGCATCTCGCTTCAACAGAACGGAGGAAATGCCGTCGAGTCAGTATCACTATGCCCGTTGAAGTACACGTGCGTCATGCGGCAAAAAAAGAACTTCTAAGG